>DASSIC010000165.1:0-7086 GCA_035692325.1 Gemmatimonadaceae bacterium
ACGCCTCGGGCAGCCCGCTCTCGAGTCCCGTCCGCAGCTCGAGGGCTGCGCGGGTCATGCGGCCGGGCGGCGCGAGCGCGGGGAGCCCGGTGTCCGGATCGAACCGCGCGAGGAAGCTCGCGAGGGTGCGCGGGCAGCCGAGCTCCCCGGCGCGCTCCATGAGCGCCTCGCGGGTGACGCCGTCCCGGTCGCGCAGCAGCATCCAGTCGATCGGGTCGTGCGCCTTGGTCATCCAGCGATCGCCCCAGGTGCGCTCGAGCACGAGCCCCACGAGCAGGGCATCCACGGCGTCGGGCACGAACACCGGTGCGGTGCCGAGGAGGGCGTGCGTCGCCCGGGCCCACACCGCGTCGGTGATGTGCCGCGCGTGCGACATGTCGCGCGACGGGCGATGCACCGCCCACCGGTGCAGGTCGATCGCGGTGGCGCCCTCGCGACGGGAGAGGGTGGCGGCGTTGTGATCGCGCTCGCCCGTGCGGAGGGACTCGACTTCCCAGTGCAGCTCGCGGGCGATCGCCACCGCGCGCTGCACGCTGACGGCCGACACGAGGATGTCGACGTCGCCATGGAATCGCGTGCCCACCACGGGGTAGACGAACGCAGAGAGGTGCATCCCCTTGTAGAGCAGCGCCGAGACGCCTGCGTCGTGCCACGCCTGGAGCAGTGGGGCCAGCTCGGCGACCATGGCGGCGTGGCGCGCGGTGTGGCGCATGAGGTCCCCGTACAGCGCGCGGCGCAGCGGGTGGCCGGCGTCCACGACGGTGCAGGCGTACGCCGCGAGGTGGAGGCGGCGAAGGAGTGCGGGGTCGTGCGGGATCACGGCTGGCCGAGGCGTACGCGGACCCCGAGGTTCGCGCCCTCGGCGAACACGAGGTCGAGCCGGCCGTCTCCATTCAGGTCGGCGAGCGCCAGTGCGGTAGAGGCGCGACCATCCGCGATCAGAGAGATGAAGGTGCCATCTCCATTGCCGAGCATCAGGCTCACCTCCTGATAGGAATCGGAGATCATGTCGAGGTGCCCGTCGCCATTGATGTCGGCCAGCGTCATGTTGATGCCGTAGAGGGTCGAGGAGTTGGTCGGGGCGCCGGTCGCATGGACCAGAGGCGAGTCGAACGTCCCGTCCCCGCGGCCGAGCATCACGCTGATCCCTCCCTGACGTCCGCGAATGGCGAGGTCGAGCTTCCCGTCGCCATTCAGGTCACCAACCGCCGTCGCACCGCTCGCAGTGAGGCCGGTGGAATACTCGACGGCAGGCTGGAACGTCGCGTCCCCGGCGCCGAGCATGATTCGCGTCTTGTCACCGGTGGTCGGGCTGAGGACGATGTCGAGACGGCCGTCGCCGTTCAGGTCGGCCAGCGCCACGAGGTTCATCCCGGCGACGGTGTAGAGGTTTGCCGTGCCGAAGGTGCCGTTGCCTCGCCCGAGGCGAACATCGATGGCTCCGTTCGCGCTCCAGACGACATCGAGACGACCGTCTCCATCAAGGTCCCCACTCACTCCTCCGATCTCGTCGTAGAGCGCGGGCCCGGAGATCAGTGGACCGAAGGTCCCGTCTCCATTGTTCAGTCGTATCTCGCGGAGCGGGCTCTGCCCGTTCGCCATCAGCAGATCGGGCCGGCCGTCGCCGTTCACGTCCCCGAGGGTAAACGTGAGGGTGGGGGTGACGGAATACGTGGCCCCGTACTGCACCGCCGGACCGAACGTGCCGTCGCCTACGCCCATGCTGACGGAGACGCGGCTCAGGGAAGAGTTGGCGACGAGCAGGTCGGGCTTGCGGTCGCCGTTCACGTCGGCGATCGCGATGGAGAAGGAACGCATTCGGTCGAAGGTGCCGAGATCAGGGCCGAAGGTGCCCGACGCGGGGCTCGAGGCCACGCGGAACTTCGCCACGCGTGACTGGCAGGCGAGGGCGTCAGTGAGGGTCACCTCGACCTCCTCGCCCGCGAACCAGTTCCCCGATGGCGTACTGATGGTGGTGGTGCCGCCACCGGTGTAGTCGCCAGCGAGGAACGCGCGACCGCTCTGGTTGCCATTCACCGCGAAGGTGGCCGATGTCGGCGTCGGCCAGGCAGCCGACAGCGTCGCGGAGATCGCGCCGGTGCGCGGGAGGAAGGCCGGCCCGGTCGCGAACGGATCCGGGGAGAAGGACGGCGCGCCGCTCGACACGGGGAAAAGAAAACCCGCCGGGCTCGCGGCCGTGCCGGCCGTGCGCACGGAGCAGAAGCGCGCCACACCGCTCACCGCCGTCGAGGTGCCTCCGGCGAGCAGGCGTCGAGTCGTGGCGCTGAGCGCGGTGGCGCGCGTGTCGAACGCCGCGATCCCTGTGGGCGATTGCTCCTCGACGCTCTGCGTGATCCGCGTCTCCGAATCGTCCACTGCCTGCACGGTCACGCTGATCGTGAACGGGTCCTCGGCCGCCGTCGCCTGAAGGGGGAGCCGGAAGGCGAAGGTGACGATGCCGTCCAGCTGGCCGCCGTCGGGATTCGCCGGCAGCGTGCGCGTGCTCGTGGACGACGCGTTGCGCACGACGAAGCCGTAGGGGAAGACGTTGGTCACCCCTGGCGACGCCGACATCGCGGCCAGCTCGGCTTCCGTGAAGACCTGCAGCACATCCGGGCCGGCGGATTCCATCACGCCGGTCACGGGATTGAGGCTCACCCCGCCGGTCGGCACGATCGAGGGTGCGATCGAGGGCGACGCGGGCGTGCCGTCGAAGCGGAGCATCTCGGCGACCGGCGTGGCGCCAAGGCTGCTCGACGTGCCGACGGCGACGAGGGTGAGGTTGGTGCGAGGCGTCGTGTAGGGGACCGCGCCGGTGGACGCGTTTCGAACGCGGAAGGTGGCGGAGACATACCGCTGGCCGCCGGCGCCGCGGACGCCTTTCGTGAACGACGACGCGGACAAGGCGTTGAGCTGGATCCCCTCGTCTGACCCGGCGGCGACGGGCACGAGCGAGCGCGAGGCGTCTGAAGGACCCAGACGCGTCGCCGCGGCGTGCGGCGTCCCGCTCGTGATGCCGGCGATCGTCACGGTCAACACGCCATGCAGCACTGCGGGACCATTGCCGGACGGTCCGATGCGCTCCGGCGTGGTGGGGAGATCGCGGCAGCCCGCGACGGGTGCCAGGAAGAGCAGGAAGCCGAGGCCGCGGCGAATGAGCGCGGCGCGAGTAGAAAGGTGGAACACGTGAGCTCCGGGTCAGCCGTACGAGCGGCTCTTGAGCGGGGTGATCATCGCGCAGCCCGAACCGGTGCAGACGCTCTGCTGGAGCGTGAGCGCCCGCCATTCGCCCAGGAGCTGCAGCGCGGGGGCGACATATGGCGCGCGCGACGTGGCGAGCGGAGCTCCACCCTCCACTCGGCGATCGGTATCAGCGTCCAGGCGCAGCCACTCGGCTCCCATCGGTCTCCCCCGGGTCAGGACTGTGCGCATGATCGTGCGGGGTCTGGCGTGGGGAGGCCATCAGGCGTTGCCGGACAGCGGTGGCGATCGCGCGCTGTCCCCTATCCGCGCACGGCGAGCGTCGCGCAAGGAGCGCGGGCGTTACTTGGGGAATGAACCACGGAGGCCACGGAGGTGACGGAGGACTGCACCGGCTCGGGTGCCGAGCTTCGTCACGGCGCCGACGAAGTGGATGCCGCCGTCTGGTCCTCGCCGTGACGTCTGATGTAGTCGAAGGTGACTTGTGCCGTACGACCAGCCGCAGAGGATCGGCCGATCAAGATCCCGCCCCCACGAGACCCATCAAAGATTGCGCGCACATGTCACACGGGCTCCTTCCGTCTCGTCTTGATGTCGTCACCACACAAGGAAGCGGAGAATGACGGCGAGATTGGACCCCGTTGCCACAACCCCTGATCTCATGAAGATCTGGTTCGACGCATCGCTCACCCTCGGCTCGTGTCTCGAGACGAGCCTCACCGAGCTCGTGAAGATTCGCGTCTCCCAGATCAACGGCTGCGCCAACTGCATCAACATGCACACGGTGTATGCGCGCGCCGATGGCGAGACCGAGCAGCGTCTCTACCTCCTCTCCGCCTGGCGTGAGGCACCCTGCTACACCGATCGCGAACGCGCCGCCCTCGGCTGGACCGAGGCGCTGACGCGCATGTCGGACGAGCACACCCATGCCAGCGCGTACGAGGAGCTGCAGGAGCACTTCACCGACGAGGAGCAGGTCAAGCTCATGCTCACGATCGTCGTCATCAACGGCTGGAACCGCATCGCCGTCGGTTTCGGGGGCTTCGTCGATCCCGCGGCCATCAAGGCCAAGGCGGCGGCCGCGTGATCGCCAACGCAACGGCCTCCGACGCAGCCGCCGACTTCGCGCCGCTGCGTCCGATGCTGATCCGCGTCGCGTACCGGATGCTCGGCTCGGTCGCTGACGCGGAGGACATGGTACAAGAGGCCTTCCTGCGCTGGATGAGTGCGGACCGCAACGTGGTGCGCGAGCCCGAGGCGTACCTGCGCCGCACGGTGATGCACCTCTCCCTCGACCACCTCAAGTCGGCGCGACACCAGCGCGAGAGCTACATCGGTCCCTGGCTTCCGGATCCGGTCGTGGCGGAGGAGGCCGAGGAAGACGTCACCCTCCCGCTGATGCTGGCGCTGGAGCGCCTGTCACCCCTCGAACGTGCGGCGTTCCTGCTGCACGACGTGTTCGACGTGGGATTCGAGGAGATCGCGCAGACCATCCAGCGCGATCCCGCGGCCTGCCGCCAGCTCGCGGCCCGCGCGCGTACTCACGTACGCGAGGCGAGACCGCGCTTCCAGGTGGACAGGCAGCGCGGCATCGAGATCGCCGAGGCGTTCTTCAGCGCCTCGCGTAACGGCGACATGAAGACGCTCGGCGCGATGCTGGCGGCGGACGTCAGCCTTCATGCCGACGGCGGCGGCAAGCGTCCGGCAGCCACGGAGCCGCTCCTGGGCTTCGACGCGGTAATCGGACTCTTCGAGCGCATTGCCTCTCTCAATCCCAAGGGCTTCTCGAGGCTCGTTCGGGTGGGGTTCGTCAACGGCCTGCCCGGCTTCGTCACCCGCGAAGCCGATGGCGAATTCACGACGACCGCGCTCGAGATCGAGAACGGCCGAGTCGAAGCGATCTACATAGTCCGCAACCCTGACAAGCTGAAACATCTGCACGTGGTCCGCGGCTAAGCCCGGGAATACGTCGGATCGCTCGCGGAGCAAATGCAATGGTGCATCGGATATTTCTCTTTGCGCACGTGTTGGCTGCGTTCCTGTATCTGCTCGCTCACGGAGGGTCGGCGGCGGTGGCCTTCCGCGTGCGTCGGGAGACGAACGCTGAACGGGTGCGCGCCCTGCTCGACCTGTCCCGATCCAGCGTAGCCGTGGCCAACTACATGTTCCTGGCGACGGTTGTGTGCGGCGTCGCGCTGGGATTCCTGGGACACTTCTGGTCGACTGGATGGATCTGGCTGTCGATCGTGGTGCTCGTGGTCGTGCTCGCGGTGATGGGGAGGGCGGCGGGCCCGTACTTTCGCCGGATTCGCGGTGCGGTGGGCCTGGTGTTCGCCGACGGCAGATGGCAGCACGCTGGACGGGAGTCGTCTGCCGAGGAGCTGGCGCTGGCGCTGAAGTCGGGGAGTGCAGGTGCAGTCACCGCACTGTCGATGGGCGGGTGGGCGGTGATCCTCTGGTTGATGTTGTTCAAGCCGTTCTAGTCAGTGCCCGCGGGGATTGACTCCTTCGCGAGCAGTGTGGCGAAGTTCGTCCATACCGGCGGCTCCCCGCGCGCCGTCTCACACGAATGGGCTATTCCGCACTAGCCCGTTTGGCTCAGTTGTCTCGCACTCGCGCAAAAGTGTGCCAGCACGCGTGAAACTTGCATCGTTGTCGATGCCGATGAGGCGTTGGCTGGTGCACGCGCGCTTCACTATCCGAGATGGTGCGCCACGGCAGCGGTGCTCACGGAGGTACACGCATGCGCACGCGCATTCGTACGGCACGACGGACCTGGTTGCTCACCTCGTCCGGATTTGCGACAGGGATGCTCGCGGCATCGACACTGCTCGCCGCGGCGTGCAGTGATTCCGCGAGTCGCATGCTGTCCCCGTCCATCGACGTGGCGTCGAGCAGGGGGTCCACTGGGGCATCGTCGACGTTTGCCGTGCTCGCGAATGCGGCGGTGACGTGCACCGACGGGACCATCACCGGCGACGTGGGCACCTTTCAGGCGGCTCCCACCGGCTCGGTGACCCGCACCGTCTGCCCGATCGTGGGCACGGTGCACGTGGGCGACGGCGTCGCAAAGCAGGCGTACGACAAGTTCCTCGCCGCCTACGCTGCGCTCGCCCCGAAGCCTGGCGACTCCTGCACGAGTCTCACCGGAACGCTGGCGGGCGTCACGCTCCCCCCGGGTGTCTACTGCTTCGATGCCGCCGCGACGTTGACGGGCGTCCTGACGCTCGATGGCCCGTCGAACGGCACCTGGATCTTCAAGATCGGCACGAGCGGCACCGGCGCGCTCACCGGCACCAACTTTTCCGTCGTGATGGCGGGCGGCGGACAGGCCTGCAACGTGACCTGGTGGGTCGCCCAAGCGACGACCATGACCACCTCCGCGTTCCAGGGGAACATCCTGGGCGGCGCAGCCATCACGCTGACCGGCGGGACCTACAGCGGGAACGCGTGGTCGAAGGCAGATGTCACGGTCAACGGCACCGCGGTCGTCGGCTGCGCGGGCAGCGGCGGGCAGGGCAATGGCAACGACAAGGAGAAGTGCAACCAGGGCGTCGGGAACGGACCGGAAGGATGTGATCCGGGGAAATCGAACCACCACAACGGCTCGAATGACGAAGACGGCGGAACGCCGGGCAACCCCGGACGGAAGGGCAGCCACTAGCGGCTCCCGTCGCGATCTACGACGGCGAGACCAGCGACTGGTCAGTGGCCGCTGGGCATGCACTTCGCGAGGCCCGCATCAACTCTGGCGGCACGTCCTTGTAGTATCGCGGGCGCCGTGCACTGCGATTGTGCCGCGCATGTCTTTCCACTCCCCATCCCCACGTGATGAAAGCAACTCGAATCGTCGCCGTCCCGTCCTCCACCTTCCTCCCCACTGGC
>DASSIC010000166.1:0-3590 GCA_035692325.1 Gemmatimonadaceae bacterium
CACGCCGAGGTGCACACGCACGACGACATCGCCGTCGAGATCGCGAAGGCGGGGCTGCGCACGGTGGCGCATCCATGGTCCGCCGGCATCGCCGCCGACGTCGCGGTGATGGTGAGCGGCAATGCGATGGCGCATCTCTACGTGGAGCTCGACGAGCGCCGGCCTCCCGGCTGGCCGCGGCTGGCCCCGCGCTGGAGCGCGCTCGCCGACGGACTGCTCGCCCGTCCGTCGGTCGACCTGCTGCTGCTGCCGCACTCGCCCGACCGATGCGAAGTGCGCAGCGCCACGCGCGGGGTGGCATTCGTGGAGCGCGACGGCGAACGCTTTCGCTACCGGCGCCTGGAGTCGGGAGATCCGTTGTGCTGCGGCAGCGATGTCGATGGCTGTGCGCGCGTCGCGTACGACGCCGCGCTCGGCGGCGACTATCCGGATTCGATCGTGCAGATCGCCCGCCTCGCCGGATCGTCGCGCACGGGGGATCTCATCCTCTCCGCCACCCCGGGCTTCGACTTCCGCGCACGCTATGAGCCGATCCCGCATCGCAGCGCGCATGGTGCCCTGCACCGGGATCACATGCTCGTCCCCCTGCTGGCGAACCGTCGTCCATCGCGCCAGCCCCGGCGCACGACCGATCTCTTCGCGAGCACCCTCGACGCCCTCGGGGTTCCCGCGCCACTGGTGATGGACGGCGAGTCGTTCCTTTGAGAGCAGGGGCGCGGCGCCGATGGTCTCCGCACTATCTTTTTCGCGTGCTCGATCTCGACCATCTGTCGTGCGACCGTCCGCCGACCAATCCATGACCTCACGATGAGCGGGCTGCCGGCGCATCCCTCCGTCGCCCGGGTCGCCTCGGTGCTGGCGGCCGCGGGCGCCCGCGCGCGCGCCGAAGGTCGGCCGGTGCTCGCGAGCGTGGTGGAACGGATCCAGGGCTGTGATCCGCTGGTCGCGCTCGACGCCGCTGCGCACGCCGCCGACTCGGATCAGGCGCTCGCTCGGCATCTCGCGTCGGGCCGCTTCTACTGGACGCGGGAGCGCGACGACGTCGCGCTCGTGGGCATCGGCGCCGTGGCGACCTTTGCGCCCGAGGGAGCGGACCGCATGGCGATGGTGGATCGCGCGTGGTCCGCGCTGCTCGAGGGTGCGTTCGTCGACGACCCGACCCAGGACGGAGCTCACGGCGCGACCGGTCGCGGCCCACTCCTCATGGGCGGCTTCTCTTTCGCTCCGGAAGGTCCGCACAGCGAAACGTGGCGCGGGTTTCCCGGCTCGCATCTGATCGTTCCGCGATTCCAGCTCGCCTCCGTGCGCGGCGAATGCTGGCTGACCATCTCGGCCATCGTGGCAAGCGACGGGGAGTCGGATGCGTCACCGGAGGAGCTGGTGCGGCTGTGCCGGAGCATCGTGGCGTCATCCGCGGCCGAACTCGACGCGCCGTGGAGCGACGCGCGGGGTCCGGGCCTCACCTTCTCGTCACCGATGCGCGCCGCGCAATGGCGCGGTCTCGTGGAGGCGGCCACGGCGGCGATCCGCGGGGGGCAGCTGCACAAGGTGGTGCTCGCACGCGAGGTGCACGGCAGGGCCCCGCGCGACCTGGACGTGATCGCCGTCCTGCGGCAGCTGCGCGCGGCGCAGCCGGACTGCTTCGTGTTCGGGTACTGGCGCGGCGACCGTGTCTTCGTGGGAGCAAGCCCGGAGCGCCTCGTGCGGCTCGACGGTCGAATGATCCAGGCGAGCAGTCTCGCCGGTTCGGCGGCGCGCGGCGCGTCGGTCCACGAAGACGACGCGCTGGCCGCCGCACTGTTGACGAGCGAGAAGGACCGGACGGAGCACGGCGCCGTACGCGACGCATTGCGCAGCGGACTCGCCGACCTGTGCGACGACGTCGTCGCGCCCGAGACCCCTTCGCTGCTCACGCTGCGACACGTGCACCACCTGCACACGCCCGTCAGCGCGGTGCTGCGTCGCGGACACTCGCTACTCGATGTCGTCGCGCGCCTGCACCCCACGCCGGCCGTGGGTGGAACGCCACGCGTCGCCGCGCTCGAGTTCATTCGCCGGCACGAGCAGCTCGACCGTGGTTGGTATGCCGCGCCGATCGGCTGGGTGGATCGTGAGAGCGGCGAGTTCGCCGTCGCGCTTCGCTCCGCGGTCATCGCCGGACCCGACGCGACGCTCTTTGCCGGCTGCGGGATCGTCGCCGCATCCGATCCCGACCGCGAGTTCGCCGAATCGCTCGTGAAGCTGCGGCCCATGCAGGCGGCGCTGGCCGCCGCCGTCGCCCCAACGCCCGCCGATTCGACGCCGGTGGCCGCCGCCGCGGAGCGCGATCGATGACGACGCCTCCCGACCAGGCGGCGTTCGCCTACGTTGGCGCGTTCGTCGACGAGCTGGCCCGCGCTGGTGTGCATCATGTCTGCGTCGCGCCCGGATCCCGCTCCACCCCGCTCGCGCTGGTGATCGCGGAGCATCCGGCGCTGCGCACGTGGATGCACCTCGATGAACGCTCGGCCGGTTTCTTCGCGCTCGGGCTCGCGCGCGCGCTCGACGAGCCGGTCGCGCTCCTCTGTACGTCGGGCACCGCTGCCGCGAACTTCCTCCCCGCCGTGGTGGAATCGCGGAGTGCCGGCGTTCCACTCCTCGTCTTCACGGCGGATCGGCCCCCCGAGCTGCGAGACGTGGGCGCGGCCCAGACGATCGACCAGAACGGGCTGTTCGGTGCGCACGCGAAGTGGTTCGTGGAAGTCGCGCTGCCGGACACCACCCCCGAGCTGCTCCGCTACGCGCGCACGCTGGCATCGCGCGCCGTCGCCCACGCCGCGGCGACGCCGGCTGGTCCGGTGCACCTCAACTTTCCCTTCCGCGAGCCGCTGGTGCCGGTGCCAGTCGCGCCCCCCGCCGGTCTCGCTCCCGCCGATTTGCTGGCGTGGACCGGTCGCGCCGAGGGCGCGCCCTGGGTCACGGTATCGGAAGCACCCGGCATCCTCGACCCGGATGGCGTACGTCGCCTCGCGTCACAGCTGCGCGGCGCGCGCCGGCCGCTCATCGTGTGCGGACCGCAGCCGGATGCCGCGCTCGCCGAGCCACTCGCCGCGCTCGCGCGAGCGCTCGGCGCCCCGCTGCTCGCCGATCCGCTCTCGCAGCTGCGCTGGGGCACGCACGACCTCACGCCGATGATCGATCGGTACGATGCCGCGCTGCGCCACGAGGCCACCGCCTCCGCGCTCGCGCCGGACTTCGTGCTCCGCTTCGGCGGCGTGCCGACGTCCAAGACGCTCATCGAGTTTCTGCGGCGGCAGGGCACGGTGCCGCTCGTCGTGGTCGACGCCGCGCGCTGGCCCGACCCGACGCTCCTTGCGTCGGAGGTCGTGCACGCGGAGCCGCGGCCGCTCTGCGAGGCGATGCTGGAGCGCGTCAGGGGCATGGGTGCGCCGGTCGCATCGGATGGATGGCTCGCCGAGTGGCGGCGTGTGAACGACACCGCCGCGGCCGCACTCGAACGGCACGGCTGCGCGCTCGACGAGCCGTTCGAGGGGAACGCCTTGGCCGACGTCGTGTCCGTCCTCCCCGCTGGTGCGACGCTCTTCGTGAGC
>DASSIC010000167.1:0-3070 GCA_035692325.1 Gemmatimonadaceae bacterium
GCCGCCCCGGATCACCGGCTCGCCGCGGCCGTGGTCCGCGCGGGCGCCGACGACTATTTCGCGCTGCCGGAGGATCTGCCGCAGCTGACGTCGTGGCTGCGCGACGCGGCGGCGCGCCTCAAGGCCGACTCCGATGCGTCGGCCTTCGCCGACGCCGAGCGCGCGAAGCTGCACTTCGACGGGATCCTGGGCGAGAGTCCGGCGCTGCATGCGGCGCTGAACCGCGCGGCGCGCGTGATCCCGCGCCCCACGGTGACGGTGCTGATCACCGGCGAGACCGGCACCGGCAAGGAGCTGCTCGCGCGGGCGATTCACTACAACGGCCCGCGCCGCGATGCGCCCTTCGTCGACGTCAACTGCGCCGCGATTCCGGAGAACCTGCTGGAGAGCGAGCTGTTCGGCCACGAGAAGGGCGCCTTCACCGGTGCCGTCGGCAGCAAGCCGGGGCTCATGCAGCTCGCGGACGGCGGCACCCTGTTTCTCGACGAGATCGGGCATCTCGCGCTGCCGCTGCAGGGGAAGATCCTGCGCGCGCTCGAGGAGCGCGTGATTCGGCGCGTCGGCGGCACGCGCGCCATCCCGTTCGACGTGCGCCTCATCGCCGCCACGCACGTGGACCTCGCCGATGCGGTGCGGCGCGGCGAGTTCAGGGAGGACCTGTACTATCGCCTCAACGTGGTGCCGATCGAGCTGCCCGCGCTCCGCGAGCGGCACGACGACGTGATCACGATCGCGAAGTACTTCCTCGTGCGCTTCGCGCGCGAGTACGACCTGACGCCGCTCCAGATCTCCCCGGCGGCGATGCGTGCGCTGCGCGAGCGGCGCTGGACGGGCAACGTGCGCGAGCTGCGCAACGTCATCGAGCGTGCCGTGCTGTTGGCCACCGGTCCCACGCTGGACGCGCAGGACGTGGAGGAGGGGCCCGCGGTGCAGCACTCCAACGGCGTGCTTCCATTCCCCGCCACGCTCTCCGATCTCAACCGCGCCGCGGTGGCTCGCATGCTCGAGCTCTGCGGCGGCAACAAGACCGAGGCGGCGCGCCGGCTCGGCATCTCGCGCCCGCGGCTGCACCGGCTGCTCAGCGCATCGCTCGCCGATTCCGACGATCACGACGAGGACGCGTCCGATGCGTGACGCGCTCCATCCCCATTCCCCGACGAAGGGTTTCCGCATGTTGCTTCGACAGCTTCCGGCCCGCGCGGCGCTTTTCCTGGCGCTCACCGCCGGCCTTTCGTGCACCGATTCCACTGCGCCTCAGCCGGAGCAGCGCGACGCGACCGATCTGCGCCTGCTCGCCGCGCCGTACGGCACGCCGCCGCTCGCCAGCACGCAGGTCAGCTTCTACGCCGTGAAAGGCAAGGACGCCGGCGCCGACATCTGGTACCGCCCGCGCGCGGGGCGCACCGACTCCACGAAGTTCCTGGAGTTCCGCATGGGTGGCGCCTCGCTCGACCGTCGCCCCGATGGCTCGGCGATCGCGCAGGGTGATTCGGTGCTGATCACGCTCACCGTCACCGACCCGACGCACTTCATCGTCGAGTTCCAGCCGTCGGGGCTGACCTTCTCGCCCGCCGCGCAGCCGACGCTCAGGATCTCCTTCGCCGCGTGCGGCGACGACCTGAACTACGACGGCGTGGTGGACGCGACGGATGCGGCGATGCAGGCGGGGTTGAGCGTGTGGCGGCAGGAGGCGCCATTTCAGCCCTGGTACAAGGTGCCGAGCACGGTGGCCACCAGCGTGAAAGAGGTGAACTCGCAATTGGGCGGATTCACCGGCTACGCCCTCATGTACTGACCGCACATCCGCCGCTTCCATGTTCACCTCCCAGCCTGATCCACTCCTCGCGACGGCGCGTCAGCTCGCCGCCACGGGCGCGTGGCGCGAGCTGGTGGTGCTGCTGGCGCCGCGCGCCGACGCCGGCCTGTCGACCGGCGACGAGGCCGTGCTGTATGCGGAAGCGCTGATGCGTACGGGTGAGGAGCGGCAGGCGCTCGCCTTTCTCCGCGACATGGAGCCGACGCTGGCCGACGACTCGAACCGCGCGCTGCACCGCCGCGCGGTGAACATGATGGGGGTGGCGAGTCTGGTTCTTGGGGATCTCGAAGGGGCGAACACCGCGTTGTCGCATGCCTTGGAGCTCGCATCGCGCGACGACGATCTGCTAATGATGGCGCAAGCGACGAACAATCTGGGTGCCATCGCCAACCTCCAGGGCCGGCACGAGGACGCGCTGTGGCAGTACAGGTTGGCGCTACCGATGCTGCAGCGTCTGGGGCAGCCCCGGCTGCTGGCCGAGGGCTACCACAACATGGCGATCACTTTCCGCGACGTCGGCGAGCTGACGGAAGCCGACGAGCACGAGCTCCGCGCGATCGACTACGCGCAGGACGCATCAGCGCCGCGGGTGGCCGCGATGGGACGGACGGGACGGGCCGAGATCGCCCTTCGTCGGGGCGACGCGCCGCTGGCCGAGTCCACGGCGCGCGTGGCGATCGACGAGCTGGCGTCGCTCGGCGATCCGCTCAATCAGGCCGACGCGCATCGCGTCGTCGGCGCCGCCTGCGGAGCCCAGCAGCGCTACAAGGATGCACTCGCCGCGTTCGATCGCGCACTCTCGATCGCCCGCGAGCATGGCCACGCGCTCATCGAGGCGGAGACGCTGCGCGATCGCGTGGACGTGAGGGTGCGCACGAACGACCGCGCCGCCGCGCTCGAGGATGCCCGCGCGTCGATCGCGATCTTCGAGAAGCTCGGTGCAACGACTGAAGTCGAGGCGCTGCGGGGGAGAATGGAGGAACTGCAGTGAAACGGTGAGGCGGTGAAGCCGTGAAGCAGTGAAAACACGAAGGGCACACCAGATGGTCCGGTGTGCCCTTCCTGCCTCACTGCCTCACTGCCTCACTGCCTCACACGGCCACAAAGGCCGCCCCCCACTCCGTCGGGTGCTCGTCCTGCTGGATGAGCGCGTCGATGTCCACCACCAGCGTCGCGCCGTCGCGGCGCACGGCAAGGCGGTCCATGTCCCGGGTCGCGCGGCCCTCGATGAACGTGCCGTCGTCTCGGTAGCGG
>DASSIC010000168.1:0-4596 GCA_035692325.1 Gemmatimonadaceae bacterium
GAGGCGAGGTCGGAGACCGCCTCCATGGCGAAGATGTCCGCCGCCATGCGTCCCAGCTTCTGCGCGATGGCGTCGTGGCGCCCGATCGGCGCGCCCCACTGCACCCGCTCCGCCGCCCAGCGGCGGGAGATCTCGAGCGCCCGCTTGGCCCCCGCCACGGCGGAGGCCGGCAGGGTAAGCCGTCCGGTGTTCAGCGTGATGAGCGCGAGCTTGAGCCCCTTGCCTTCGCCCCAGAGGATGTTCTCCGCCGGCACGCGCACGTTGGTGAAGCGGAGCACGCCGTTCTCGATCGCCTTGAGCCCCATGAACCGGGAGCGGTGCACGATCTCCACGCCCGGGGCCTTGGCCTCGACGATGAACGCCGTGATCTGCTTTCGTGGCTTGCCGTTCACGACGGCGTCCGGCGTGCGCGCCATCACGACGAGCAGATCGGCGCGCGTGCCGTTGGTGCACCAGAGCTTCTCACCGTTGAGCGTCCAGAACTTCCCGTCCTCGCTCATCGTCGCGCTGGTGCGCAGGTTCGCCGGATCGGAGCCAGCGTCCACCTCGGTGAGCGCGAAGGCGGAGATGGCGCCCTTCGCGAGGCGCGGAAAGAAACGCTGCTTCTGCTCCGCCGTCCCGAACAGCTTGAGAGGCTGTGGCAATCCAATAGACTGGCTCGCCGACAGGAGCGCGGTGAGCGATCCGTCCTTGCTCGTCACCATCGCCATGGCGCGCGTGTAGCTGGCGTAGGAGAGCCCGAGCCCACCGTACTCGGTCGGGATCTTGATCCCGAACGCCCCCATCTCGCGCAGCTCCTGCACGTACGACTCGGGAATCTCCCCCGTGCGGTCGATCATGTCGGAATCCACGCGCTCCAGGAATGCGCGCAGCTTGGGGAAGAATGCCTTCGCGCGCGCTTCTTCGGCCGGGTCCGACTTCACCGGATGCGGGTGGATCAGGTCGAGACGGTACCGTCCCAGAAAGAGCTCGCGCACGAAGCTCGGGCCCGACCACTCGCTCTCGCGCGCCGCTTCGGCGACGTCGCGCGCTTCCTTCTCGGTAGCGAGACCTGCAGCCTGCTCGGCCATGGAACGCTCGGCGTAAGGGCGACCCGAAAGTTACTGCTCGCCACCGAGTCTCGCATCGGCCGGGCCAGCGCGGCGTGTCGCGGGTCACCGCGCCGGCAGTTCCTCCGGCGAGGACCGCGCGGCACGCTCGCGAAACACCACCGCCGCCGCGCCGCCGAGCGCGATGGCGGCGAAGAAGAACCACTGCAAGGCGTAGCTGCGGTGCGGGCCCTCGTCGAGCGAAGGAGTCGACCGGCGCACCGGGTGCGTGATCGAGGCGGTATCGGTGCGCGACACGAGATACCACGGCGCCACCGGATACGGAATCTTCGCCGCGATCTCCTGCGCGCTCACGCGCCGCACGAGGCGCGGATTCGTGGCGGAGGTGGTGACACCCGCATCCGGCGCAAAGGCTTCGACGTATCCGTCGACGTGGGCGCTGTCGGACTCGCGCCAGCGGGCGAGGTCCACCGTGCCGCCGTCGGGCGAATAGACCCAGCCGCGATTCACGAGCACGGCGGTGTCGGAACCGGCGACGTGCATCGGCGTGATCAGCTCGACACCTGGCGATCCGTTGTGCGTCCGGCTCGCGAGCACGATCTCGTGCTCGTAGTCGAAGCGACCGGCGGCACTCGCGCCGCGGTAGCGTGCCGTGCTGTCGCGCGGCAGCATCGCCAGCGGCACGAGCGCGTTGCGCTGCTGCTCGATGACGACCTGATTGTGTGCCTGTCGCTCACGCAGGCGCGCGACCTGCCAGAGGCCGAGGCGGATGAAGACGACGGCGGCGAGGAGGGCAAGAGCGCAGAAGAGCGCGGTACGTCGAGACATGTGGCGGAACCTAACACCCGTTAGAACAGCGACATCTGCTCCCCGAGCGACTCGGGATCCACGGGTGTGAGGCGCAGCGCACGCTGCAGCTCCCGCGCGCTCTGCGGCGAGTGCCCGGCGAAGTGGTTGTTCACGTAGCCGTACACCGTGACCCCCTTCAGCGCGAGCGGCCAGAGCACGCCGGCCCACTGCTCCAGCTCCGCCGTGCGGTCGATCTGGATGCGAGAGTAGTCGACGATGTCGCGGTTCGCGCCCATCCAGCGCACGTAGAGGAACTTCGCCGTCGGACGCGTCGCCAGGGCGAGCATCTGCTTGCGCGGGATCCAGCGCGCGTCGGAGAGCGTGAGGCCGACGCCATGCTCGGCGAGCAGCGCGAGCACGCCGTCCTGGATCCATCCCCGGTGGCGGAACTCGACGCTGAAGCGAATGTCGCGCGGCAGCGTCGGCAGGAGCTTGGCGAGCGCGGGCAGCTCCACCGGCCCGAAGTCCGGGCCGAGCTGGATGAGCACCGGGCCGAGCTTCTCACCCAGCTCGCGCGCCCGATCGTAGAACAGCTCGGCGACGTCCTCGGCGTCGCGCAGCCGTCGCTCGTGCGTGATCTCCTGTGGCAGCTTGAGCGCGAAGGTGAATCCGTGCGGCGTGCGGTCGTACCAGCCGCGCACCGTGCGCACTGGCGGAATCGCGTAGAAGGTGGAGTCCACTTCCACCGTGTCGAACGCGCGCGCGTACACCGTGAGGTAGTCGGCGGGCCGAGTCCCCACGGGATAGAAGGGGCCGACCCACGCGTCGTAGTTCCACCCCTGGGTGCCGATGCGCACATGCACGGTCATGAGAAGAATGGGAAGGTGAGTCGACGTGCTGTCAAGCATCGCGGTCCCGATCTTGCCTTTTCCACGGCGCAATCACCTTCACACGAGGAGACCACCATGGCAGATCGCATGAACGACTCGACGGACGCCCGGATCGAGCGCGCGAAGGACTCGGCGCTGGGCAAGCACGACTCGCACCCGAGCCATCTCGACGAGGCGGGTGAGGCTGCGGGCGGCATCGGCGGCGTGCTCGCGGGCGCGGCCATCGGCTCCGTGGCGGGCCCGGTGGGCACGCTCATCGGCGGCATCGCCGGCGCGATGGGTGGATGGTGGAGTGGTCGTGCCGTGACCGAAGCGGCGTCCAAGCTCACGAAGGAGGACGACGAGTACTACCGGAGCAGCTACGAGAGCTCTCCGAACCGGCTCGCCGACCGTTCCTACGACGACGTCCGCCCCGCGTATCATCTCGGGCAGGTGGCGTCGCAGAATCCGGACTACGCCAACAAGGATTGGAGCGCGGTCCAGGCGGACCTCCAGCGCGGTTGGACCGCCGACCACGCGAAGAAGTACGGCGACTGGAACACGGTCAGCTCGTACGCCAGCGAGGGCTACAACCGCGGCCGGCAGTCGCTCAGCCAGACGACGGCGAACACCTTCGATCGCGCGGCCACGGGCGCCGAGCGCGCGGCGAACACCGTCGCCGACAAGGTGGACGACATGAAGGATCGCGTGGACGGCAACCCCGCCTCGCGCCCCGGCCCCGACGCCACCGACTCGAGTCGCCGCCTCGACGGCCGGTGAAGTGGTGAGGCCTCGCGCCTCGCGTCACCGGTAGGTTTCGAAGAACCCCGCTCCCCTTCCGGCGAGCGGGGTTCCTCGTATCCGGCCCCCGATCGTCGCCGTTCCCTTCATCTGCACGAAGTACGGACGAGAAAGCTGACGTGCGCCAAGCGCATCACCGCGCTCGACAAGCGCCGTGCGCGTGTCGCTCGCGCTGGCGTCCTCGATGTCCAGACGGAGTCGCAGCGTATCGGCGCCCCGCACGTCCACCATCTCCGCCGTCGCCGGCGTGCGGATGGACCGGCCATTCACGATCGTGGTTCGCGCGTCGACGTATCGAATGGCGCGCGGCCGAAACACGGCGAGAAATCCCTGGCGATCGACGAGATAGACGAACAGCGGCTGCGCTGCCGACACGCTGTCTGGTGGTTCGATGCGCCCGTACAGCACCGTGTAGTCGCCCGCTCGTGCGGCGCCCCATTCCCAGGTCACGCCACGCCAGACGCCCCAGTTGTGATCGTGGTACGCCTGCACGGCGTCGTAGGTGGTACACGAGCCGCCCACGCAGAGCGAGCCGCTCGCATCGGCCCGCAGCGCCGGCACGACGTAGCCGCTCACCACGCCGCTCGTGAGCGCGGCACCGGGGAAATACGCGCCGGCCGCGGGCGACACGACCAGATCGATGGTGAGCGGCGTGCCGCGACCATCCTCGCGCGCCCTCGCGCGCACGAGATAGCGTCCGTCCGGCTGCACCTCGACTCGGGAGTCGCCGATCGCCAGGTCCGCGCTCGTCGTCGAGTAGTGCACGAGCGGCGAGGGCACGTTGGTGGTAAAGCGCCGTTCGGGCTTCCCCTGCTCGTGCAGCGTGACGAGCACCTGACCGCCCCAGCGATCCGCGGCTCCGCCGACGGCGCCGGCCACGATGAACGACACGAACGCCCAGCGTTGGCGATCGGGTGAGATGACGTTGAAGTAGTGCCACTCGCCCCAGCTCGGATCGCCAGCCACCTCGCGTGGCGGCTGATGGAAATGGTCGATGCCGTGCCGGAGCTCGGCGTCGGTCGGCGCGCGCCATCGGCGGTCGAGCGAGTCGTCACCCCAGTGCCCCCCTGCGACGTCGGGTCCCGCGC
>DASSIC010000169.1:0-5170 GCA_035692325.1 Gemmatimonadaceae bacterium
GGTGGCGAGTGGGCTCGCCAGTCCGGTGTATCTCACTGCACCGACCGGCGACTCGCGGCTCTTCGTCGTCGAGCAGCCGGGGCGTATCCGCATCGTGAAAGGGGGGCAGCTCCTGGCGTTGCCCTTTCTCGACATCGGCTCGAAGGTGAAGTACGGCAACGAGCAGGGGCTGCTCAGCGTGGCGTTCGATCCGCAGTACGCCGCGAACGGCTTCTTCTATGTGTACTACACGAGCCAGCCGAACGGCGACCTCGTGGTCGAACGATATGGCGGCACGGTGGGAGCGGATGTCGCGAACGCCGCCGCGACGCCGGTGATCGCCATTCCGCATCCGGGCCAGACGAATCACAACGGGGGACTCGTGTCGTTCGGGGCGGACGGCATGCTCTACATGGGCACGGGCGACGGCGGCGGGGGCGGCGATCCATCCGGCAACGCGCAGAACCTCAACGTGCTGCTCGGGAAGCTGCTGCGGCTGAATGTGCGCTCGCTCCCCTATACGATCCCAACCGACAATCCGTTCGTCGGCCAAGCCGGCAAGCGCGGGGAGATCTGGGCCTACGGGCTGCGCAATCCATGGCGCTACGCGTTCGATCGTGCTGCGTCACCCACGATGCTCTACATCGCCGACGTCGGCCAGAACCGCTACGAAGAGGTGCATCTCGCCTCCGCCGCCGCGCCGGGATTGAACTACGGTTGGAACATCATGGAAGGGCTGCACTGCTATCCCTCAGGCGACGCATGCAACAAGGCGGGGCTTCAGGTTTCCGTGCTCGAGTACGATCACGGAGACGGCAGCTGCTCGATCACCGGCGGGTTCGTGTATCGCGGATCGGCGATTCCCGAGCTGGCGGGCCAGTACTTCTTCTCCGACTACTGCACCGGATTCCTGAAGACGATGGAGGGGAGCATGGGCGCGGACTTCATCACGCGCACGTGGAACGTTCCGAGCGTGGGGAACGTGACGTCGTTCGGCGAAGACGCGGCGCACGAGCTCTACCTGCTCGCGCAGGGGGGAACGGTGTACCGGATCGTGCGGCGCTGACACGGGGAAGCGGGATGCGGACGACGTCCGCATCCCGCTTCGCCGTTCAGTGGCTGTCGCGCTGTTCCGACGGCGACGCTCGGTGCGTCACCGGCTGCGCGGCGTTGCGATACTGGCGCAGCTCTTCGTCGGTCGCCTTCTGCCACAGGGCGGGGATCGGGCCGAGGCGTCGCTTCTCGGTAGCGGACTCGAAGCAGAGCCAGCCGTGCTGATACTGCTCCGGCAGGCGCGCGAGCCCGCGCGGCTCCGTGGTCGGCATCACGGCAAAGGCGTCCCAGCGGACGCCACGCTCGTCCACGAAGAACCGATGTGCGCCGGCGACGGCGTCGCTCATCGGCGCGCTTCCCAGGGCGACCAGCGGCGCGGGCGTGGGCCCACTCGTGCGCGGACGCCTGGTCTGACGTCGCTTGCGCCGGATCGAGACGACCTCCTTGGCCGCTTCGCTCGCGATGGCGAGCACTTCCTCGATGCGCACCGACTCGCTCGTGTCGAGTCGCTGCACGTCGGTGCCGCACACCTCGTCGAGGCTGGCCTTCAGCGACGCGGTGACCTGCTCGAGCCGCACGTCCAGCGGACGTAGCCCTTCCCCTTCCATGTTGCTCGCTCCGCGATGAGTGACACGTCGGCCGGATGAGGGCGACCCATGCCTCGGGGCGCAACTGTCGTGCCCTGCGCGAATACCGCCCAGCCTCCTACGTCAATCGACGTATGGAGGGGAAGGACCGGTGCTCCTGCCCTACGACCTTGACCAAACCACAGATGGGTCCCGCGCGGTCGTTCCGTGCGGTGAATTGTCACTCGCACACCCGAGTTCTACAACGACGCGCGAATCAGCTTCGCGATCCGTCGCATCCAGCCACTGGGCGGAGGAAGCAGTGTCTCGAGCTGCGCCGGCGTGGTGACCCACGTGGTGCGGGCCATCTGGTAGTAGAGGTCAACGAGCCCCACCGCGGCGGGGATGCCGGAGACGACGAGCGTCGCTTCACCGTCGAGCATCATGCCGCGCGGATCCATGTTCTGGGTGCCGAGCATGTAGTAGAAGCTCACCCGCTTGCGTTCTGCTTCCGGGATGCCGCGCTGATAGCCGAGCAGCAGCGCGTCGTTGGCGCGCGTGGCATCGGTCTCGATGTCCGGCGTCACGTAGCCGAGCTGCTCGGTGAACCGCGAGGTCTGGCGCGATTGCGCTTCCATGGCGCGCGCGAGCACGCTCTCCCAGCCGGGCTGTCGCACGAAGGCCGCGATGGCGCCGGGCCGAGCGACGAGCTGGGTCTTGTGGTGCAGCTGCGGGGGACGAGGCTTCTCGTCGTGCGCGATGTCGGTGGCGTCGCGACCATCGGTGGCGCTCTGCGCCTCGGCGCGGTCGAGCACGGCGAGGGCTGCCGCGTCGAACGGGATGAGCTCACTGATCCACGGGGCTCGGCGCAGCCCTTCCTGCACTTCACGGCGACGTCCCGCAGCGTCGTCCACGTGCGCCTGCGCAGCGAAGAGCCCGACACGCAGCGCGCCTCCCGCGCCCTGGATCACGGGCGCCAGGCTGTCACCCATCGCGAGCAGGCGCATCATGACGTCGTGCGACAGCGCCATGAGCGGCGCCTGCGGGCTCGGCGCGTTCGCCTCGGCCGGTGCGATGACGTGCACGCGGACGCCGCGCGCCGCCGCGCCGGCGAGCATGCCTCCCCACTCGGCGCCGAGCCAGAGCGGATCGGGAGCGATGATGACGCTGCCCGGCTGCGCGAGATCGTAGAGCATGGCGCGGACGACCGACGCCTGCTTCGCCCCGAACCCGACGTCGTTGTGCACCTGGATGGCGCGCCCGACGTAGTCACCGGCGTTCATGCGGCGCTCGACCGCGGCGCTGCTCGTGACTTCGCGCAGTGGCGCGGGGATATCCGTCTCGCTGAAGCCGTTGGCGCGCAGGAGGCGACGAACGGCGTCGCGCGCTTCGAGCGCCGCGGGCCCGCGAATCCGGAAGCCGCGGTCCTCCCAGGTGGCGCTCGCATAATGCTCTCCGACGCCGACGCCCATCAGCAGCATCGCGCCACCGAAGGGGTCGGCTTCGTTCAAGTCGTACAGCGCGATCTTGCGGTGATCGCGCATCACGTTGTCCGGCGTGAAGGGGATCGGCGGCAGGATCTCGTGGCTGCGGAAGGAGAAGTCGGCGGGATAGGGAACGCTGACGTGCACCTTCACCGTCCGCTTCAGCCAGTCGCTGCCGCCCGCTCGTGCCGCATCCGCCTGCAGTCGAGCCGACGACGCCACGGCGGCGCGAAGCTCGTTCTGGCGCTCGCGCAGATGTGCTTCGCGAGCGGCGTTGTCACCCGGCAGCCGCATCGATGCCTCGAGCGGATCCTCGAGCATGGACATCCAGAGCCGGCCGTCACGCGGCTCGTAGAAGAACTGATCGAGCAGGATCATGTAGACGGGCATCCGACCCGTCGCGTCGTACCGCTTGACCGCCGCCGTGAGCGCGGGGAGATAGACGTCGGATACCATCTCGTAGCTCACGTTGTCGACCGTACCCGTTCCCTCGCGGCGGCCGGCGAAATCGTGGGTCCAGAGCAGGTGATAGTCGCGGGCCGCATAGATCGAGCGCGCGATCTCCAGCGGCAGATCGCTGCTGCGCAGCAGTGTGAGCGCGTTGCCGTCGGTGAAGGTCCGGCCCACGACACGAGCGACGAGCGAGTCCACCTCGGTCTGTTCGTCGTACAGTTCCGGCGTGAGCGCGAGGGTGAGCGGCAGCCACAGCGTGCGTGAATCCTTCCACTGTTCGCGGAGACTGTCGTGCACGCCGGCGAAGATATTCAGCCATCGGGAATGCACCGCATGCACGGCCGCACGCGAGGCGGGGGCGACTGCCGACGAGTCGTTCAACCAGCGCAGGAAGGCGGAATCGGCGGCGGCAGCGAGCGGCTCGAGGTCGTCGCGCTCCTTCACCTGGCCGAACAGCGCATCGTACGGGAGCACCACGAAGCTGAGCGCACCGGCTCGCGCGCGATCGGCGATGCGGGTCCCGTCGGCCGCGTTGCCGGCCGCGCGGCCGAAGGCGCGGTCCAGCGCGCCGTGATAGAGGCGAGCGGCATCGGTGAAGCGCGCACCGTCGCGCACGGCGCGGACGTCCTCGCCCGAGTAGAGACTGCCGTAGGCACGAAGCAGCGAGGCCGCATTCGCGACGGTGTCGAGAAGCGCGTCGGCCCCGCCGATGCCGATGGCGTCGTCGCTGGCGCGGCGGACGGTGTGCTCGGGGAAGTCGGCGTCGGTATGTCGCGGCCGAGTGCGGCCGGCGAATGGCTGGGCGAGGGGCAGTGTGATTCCCGCACCGAAGGTGCGCCCGCGTGTCGGCAACCAATCGAGGCGCAGCATCGAGCCGCGACCGAGCAGCCCACCGCGCACGATGGCGCTCTGATACGAGAGAATGAAGTCGACGCGTCGAGCGGACACGTTCCAGTCGGCGCCGGCGGCGAGGGCGAACACACGTGAGGTGGCGAGGGCGCGCAGACCGCCACCGCTGAACGGCCCGTTCGTCGTGGCGTACCCTTCGCCGGCCGCGCCGAGGAGTCCCGTGACGGGATTGAGAACCGGGTGATAGATGCCGGCGAGCAGGTTGGCCGCCGGCGCGTCGCCGCCGCGGTCACCCAATGCGAGGGCCGCCGCGTAGGGCTGCCATCGGGACGGCTGGCCCATCGAGATGATCGGGTCCGGCGACTGCGCAGGGAGTCGGAGGGCGCAGAGGAAGACGAGCGCGGTGCAGAGCAGCCGCGTACGGAGCGAGCGAGTCATGCCATGGCTGAAGCGCACGCACAGTGCCAGGGCTCGCCGGCCGCGTCAATGAACTGCCGGGAGCCGGTGGCCGCCGTCGAATCCAAATCGCTAGTGCGCGGCTTCGACCGCCGCTCGCCTCGACCCGTCGCCGCGCATGAAGAAGCCGGGCAGGCTTACAGGTACCCTGCCGGAGATCGGCGCGCGGCCGAGCACGGCGGACGCGGCCGCACGCTCGAGCACGTCGGCGACGCCATACGTCACCAGGTAGCTCCCGACGCGCGGGAACTGGCGCAGCAGGTACGGATTCCCGAGCGACACGACGATCACCCTCTCGCGCGCCGAGAGTGAATCGATCCAGGCGGCGAC
>DASSIC010000170.1:0-2836 GCA_035692325.1 Gemmatimonadaceae bacterium
GGCAGTTAACGGTGCGTGTGACTGGCAAGAGGATGAAACGGTCCGTGACGTTCGAACGCTCACCAGGAGCATGCATGCGGTTCGTCCCAGCCACGCTCGCCTTCGCGATCGCCTTGACGTCGCCCCTGCACGCGCAGGCGACGCCCGCACAGCGCTACCCCTGCCCGGCGCGCGCCGAGGCGAGGCAGTTCGACTTCTGGATCGGAACGTGGGACGTCACGCCGTGGCAAGCCGCCAATCCCACCCCGCGGCAGAAGATGGGCGTCAACGAGGTGTACCCGATCCTCGAGCACTGCGTGATCTCCGAGAACTGGGACGGTGCGCGCGGCGGGAAGGGGAAGAGCTACAACTTCTACGACACCAACGTGAAGCACTGGCGGCAGATCTGGATCGCCGACGGCGGCACGTCGCTCGACTACACCGGCGACTTCAGCGACGGCGCGATGCGCTTCCGCGGCTGGACGCTCGACGCCATGGGCAATCGCGTCGAGCAGAAGCTCACCTTCTTCTCCGTTGCTCCCGACACCGTGCGCCAGCTGTTCGAGCAGTCCACCGACGGTGGGAAGACGTGGACGCCCACCTTCGACGGACGCTACGTGCGCCGTCCGAACGCCGCGCCGAGTGGGAAACCTGACCCGTAGCAGCAACTGCCTTGAACAGACCACAGAGGAGAACGAGGGCACAGAGAACTGCGACAGCAGGAACATGAAGTTGCTTTCCTCTCTTTTGTTCTTCCTCTGTGTCCTCTGTGCTCTCTGTGGTTTGTTCAAGCCGTTCGACCGTGGCAACGGAAGCTTCCCGAGCGGCCGTCCTCGCATTCCTCAGCGGTGAACGCGCAGTTTCACGGCGCGGGCGCGGCGAGAAAGTCATCCACCATCGCTGCGAAGAGCTCAGGCACTCTGCTCTCCGGATGCGGGTAGGTGACCTCTCCGAAGAACTCCCCATGCCGCCCGGGGAAGATCGCCAGCCGGCCGTGCGGCAGCAGGCGTGACAGCTCGAGCTCATGCTCCACGCGCACGACGTCCTGGTCGCTTCCCACAACCAGCACCGGCGCCTGGATGCCGCGAAGGTCCGACGCGTTCCAGTCGGAGAAGGCGATCATGCGATCGCGATCCCGCTCGAACATCGTCAGCAGCTTCGCCGAGTCGGGAGTGACGCGCAGGAAGCCATCCTTCAGCACCTGCGGCATGTCGGCGAACTTCGCCCTCTCCATGAAACCCCAGAACTCCGGCGGCATGCCGTCGCGCCGGTAGATCGCCGAGATCGCGATCAATCTGTTGACGCGAGCGGGATGCCGGATCGCGATCTGCAGCGCCGTGCTCCCCCCGTTGCTGAAGCCGAGGATGTCGGCTTTCGGGATATTGAGTTGACGAAGCAGCTCCGCGACGTCGTCGGCATCCTGCGCGAACGACTCCGGCGCATTGCGGTCGCTGGTGCGGCCGTGCGCCTGGAGCTCCACCGCGATCACGCGATGTGATTTCGCCAGCACGGGGAGCAGTCGGCTGAAGCTGGTGGCGATCGTCGATCCGCCGCCGTGGATCAGCACCAGCGGCTGCCCCGTGCCGTGGAGCTCGTAGTACATCCGGATGCCGTTCACGTCGGCGTAGTGCCCGACGTCCGACGCCTGCCCCGACAAGGTGCTGCTCATCATCGTCACCGCCGCAAGAACAATTGCTGCTCTGATGGATGTGCTCATGAAAGGGCTCGCTCGAGGTTGGTCAGGAGATCTTCAGTGCCGCGCTGTCGCTCGCCGGTGCCGTCATGTCCGTCGAGGTAGACGCCCTGCTCGGTGAAGAGGAGCCGAGTGCCCGTGCCTTCCCCATGCAGCTCGACGGTGGAAAGGGAGACGGAGATCGGCTTGTCGCCCAGGCGCATCGTGTACGACCAGACGATCCGCTCGTTCGGCACGATGTCGTGATAGACGGTGTCGTTGCGATGCTCGGTGCCGCCCCGCGGGCCGACGCGAACCACCTCGCGCCCGCCGATGCGGAAGTCGAGCGTGTGCTCGGCGACCTCCCAATCCGGCACGCAGCCGAACCACTTCTTCTTGGTGTCGAGGTCGGCGAAGGCGCGGAACACGCGCTCCGGCGCCGCCGGAAATCGTCGCTCGATCGTGAAGGTGTCGTGCTGCGTCGATCGCCCGCTCATGTCTTTCTCCGTGCACGTGGTGGTGTGTCGTCGTCCCCGGCCAGCAGCTCGCCCAGCCGGTCGAACCGCTGCTCCCAGCTCGCGCGCCGGCCGGCGAACCAGTCCTCCGCCGATTCCAGCGCCTTCGCGTCGATGCGGCAGACGCGGACACGCCCCGTCTTCTCGGAGCGCACGAGCCCACTCGCCTCCAGCACCTGGAGGTGCTGCATGACCGCCGGGAGCGACATCGGCAGCGGCCGAGCGAGGTCGCTCACCGATATCGGTCCTCGGCTCAGCCGCTCCACCATCACGCGGCGGGTCGGGTCGGAGAGCGCCTGGAAGACGAGATCGAGCGGTCTGGTATTGTTAAGCATCTACTTAACTATTGCCCGGATCGACGACCGCGTCAAGGGCGCGACCCGACGAGCCGGCCTCGGCTGTTAACAGGAGGCGTCCCCGGTCGTCACTCTCCTGTAGGACCGACCCGGAGACCTCCATGCTGATCGCTCCCCTCCACCGCCCGCAGCGCACCGTCCGGCTGCGCTACGCCGTCGGCCTCGTGGCCGGCGCGGCCGCGCTCCTCGCCCTCGTCGCCCAGCTGGCCGGCGCGCAGGGGCACGACCACGAGCTCCACGCCGCGGAGCCGCCGAAGGCCACTCGGCACAGCAACGCCGAGCTGCACATGGAGATGACGCCGGCCATCCGCGCC
>DASSIC010000171.1:0-6573 GCA_035692325.1 Gemmatimonadaceae bacterium
CGGCGGGGAAGTCGGGCCACGCCTTGCCGAAGATGTCGCGCATCTCGTCCGGATACTTGCCCTTGAACACGGGATCGAGATACTGCCGGTTCATGTACGCGTCGCCGCGTCGAGCCGCCGCGTCGTCCTCCGCACTCGTCGTCGCGGGATCCTTCGGCTCGAGGTTGACCACCAGCCCGACGCGCCCGACGCGCGATTCCGCGCGATACGCCTGCACACCCATGCCGTGCGCGCGCATGAGGTTGTGCGTGGCGATCGGCGCCTCGAACAGGTTGCGGTGTCCCGGGGCGAGCGCGCCATGGAGATAGCCGCCGTCGGTGACGACCCACGGCTCATTCAGCGTCGCCCACATCGGCACGCGATCGCCGAGTCGTCCGAACACGATCCGCGCGTAGTCGCCGAACCAGTCCGCGATGTCGCGATTCAGCCAGCCACCGCGGTCGTCGAGCGCGGCGGGGAGATCCCAATGGAACAACGTCGCATTCGGCACGATGTCCGCCGCGAGCAGGGCGTCCACGAGCCGCTCATAAAAGTCCAGCCCGCGCTCGTTGACGCGTCCCGTTCCCTCGGGCAGAATGCGGCTCCATGCGATGCTGAAGCGATAGGCCTGGAGGCCGAGCTCGCGCATCAGCGTCACGTCGTCCCCGTACCGCCGGTAGTGGTCGCAGGCCACATCGCCGGTATCGCCATTCGTCGTCCGGCCGGGGCTGTGCGCGAAGCGTTGCCAGATGTTCGGGCCTGCGCCGTCGGCAAGCGGACTGCCCTCGATCTGATACGCCGACGTCGAGGCGCCCCACAGGAAGGCGTCAGGGAATCGATGCGATGGGGTCATGGGGGACAAGATAGCACTGGGGTGACCAGGCGCCTCCCGCTGAATGGAGGGATCTCGTGACCGCGGCGACCGATTCGCGCGCCAGCCGCGCCGCACCCGTCGTGCTGGAGGGGGTGCGCAAGGAGTACGAGGGGGGCGTCGTCGCCGTGCACGGGGTGGACCTCACGGTACACGCCGGCGAGTTCGTCGTGCTCGTGGGACCATCCGGCTGCGGCAAGAGCACCACGCTGCGCATGGTCGCGGGGCTCGAGACGATCACCGCGGGCCGTCTCAGCATCGCCGGCCGGGTCGTCAACGACGTGCCGCCCTCGGACCGCGACATCGCGATGGTCTTCCAGAGCTATGCGCTCTATCCGCACATGTCGGTGCGCGAGAACATGGCGTTCGCGCTCAAGCTGCGGAAACGACCAGCCGCCGAGATCGCCGAGCGGGTCGAAGCGGCGGCGACGACGCTGGGGCTCGAGTCGATGCTCGACCGAACGCCGCGCCAGCTCTCCGGCGGCCAGCGCCAGCGCGTCGCGATCGGACGCGCGATCGTGCGCGAGCCGAGCGTCTTTCTCTTCGACGAACCGCTCTCGAACCTCGACGCGGCGCTCCGCAGCGAGATGCGACGCGAGCTCGCCACGCTGCATCGCCGGCTCGGCGCCACGATGCTGTACGTGACGCACGATCAGGTGGAGGCGATGACGCTGGGCGACCGCATCGTCGTGATGCACGAGGGGCGCGTGCGGCAGGTCGACACGCCGGCGCAGGTGTACGACCGGCCGCACGACACCTTCGTGGCCGGCTTCCTGGGGAGTCCGCCGATGAACCTGCTGGCCGGCACGCTCGTGCAGCGCGACGGGCGCTGGTTCGTGCGGCTCACCGATGCGCCCGACCTGCAGCTTGGGCTACCGCCGGTGCTCGCGCGCGCGGCGGAGCATGCGTCGTCGCGAGAGGTCACGGTCGGCGTGCGGCCCGAGCACCTCACCGCGCAGCCCGTCCCCCCGGGGAGCGCCACGCCGCCGGACGGCCTGCTGGCGACGGTGGAGCTGGCCGAGCCGCTCGGCCACGAGCAGCTGCTGCATCTGCACGCGGGAGGCGTGTCGTTCACGGTGCGCGGCGCTCCCGGGGTCCGGCCCGAGGTCGGCTCGCTCGTCGCCGTACGCCTGTCACCGGATCGACTGCACCTGTTCGACACAACGTCAGGCGTGTCGCTCACCGCATAGCCTGTCGGCGCAGGGGATGGCGCGCTATGTTGGCGCACTCTCCACCCGCTGGGGCGTCGCCCATGAGCGACCGGCGATCGGACACGGATCAGCGAACCGCACGCGCGTCGGAGCTCGGCGAACCAGGCCGACCCTCGAAGACGCGCGGCGCGCTCATCGCCGGCCGGTACGTCGTGGAGCGGATGCTGGGGCGCGGCGGCATGGCGACGGTGTACCTGGCACACGACCAGCTCGTGGATCGCCCCGTGGCGCTGAAGATCCTGCGCCGCGAGCTGTCGAACTCCGTGGCGATGGAGCGGTTCAGCCGCGAGATCGCGGTGATCGGGCGGCTGCGCCATGCGCACATCGTGCCGCTGCACGACTCCGGCGTGTACGACGAGCTCCCGTACTACGTGATGGCGTACGTCGGCGGCGAGTCGCTGCAGGAGCGCATCGCGCGGGACGGCGCGCTGCCGATCGCCGACGTCGTGCGGTTCGGCGGCCAGGTGGCGGAGGCGCTGGCGTACGCGCATCGCGAGGGGGTGCTGCATCGCGACATCACGCCCGGCAACGTCCTGATCGCCGACGACAATGCGTACGTCGCCGACTTCGGCATCGCGCGCCTGTTCACCGAGACCAAGAAGATTCGCACCACCGAATCGGGGTTCATCCTCGGCACGCCGACGTACATGAGCCCCGAGCAGGCGAGCGGCGAGATGGAGTGCGACGGGCGCAGCGACATCTACAGCCTCGGCTGCGTGCTCTATGAGGCGACGACGGGCATTCCACCCTTCGTCGGTCCGACACCGCAGGCGATCATCGCCGGTCGCTTCGGTGCGCCGCCACCACCGGCGCGAACGCTGCGCGCCGACATGCCGCCCGAACTGAACGACGCGATCGCCAAGGCGATGATGACCGCGCCGTCGGAGCGGTTCCAGAGCGCGGCGGAGCTCGTCGCGGCGCTCGAGGCCGTCGCACCCGTCGCGCAGGTGCTCCGCGCGCGCGGCCGTCGCCGCAGCGTTCGGCGCATCGGGATGGCTGTCGCGGCAACCGCGCTGCTCGTGCTCGGCGTCGCCTACCTTGCGGCGCCGCGATGGGGGCCGCTGCGCGCACGGCTGGATCGATTGGCGATGGGTCGAGCGCTCGCACTGATGGAGCAGGGTGAGTGGCTGCGCGCGGACACCGCCCTGCGCGACATCGTGAGACGAACGCCCGCCGGCGCACAGGCGCATCTGTGGCTTGCGCAGTCGGGTGCACTCGCGGCGACCACCATGGCGGAGCCGACCGACGACTGGAAGTCCGAGGTCGCGCTGGCCGAGGAGGGCCGAGCGACGCTCGATTCGGTCGACGCGCTGCGACTGTCGGCGCTGCGGGCCTACGCCGATGGGGCGGACGACGTGGCGCGCGAGCGATACCGTCGGCTCGTGGCGATGCAGCCGGCAAGCGTGGCGACTCGGCTCGCGCTCGCCGACGCGTTCGTCAACGACAGCCTCGTGGAGCGTGATGCGAAATCCGCTTCCGGGTGGCGCTTTCGCGGCAGCTGGGAGGCGGCGTCGCGCACGCTCCAGGCCGCGCTCGATCTGCGCCCCGCCTCGCCGGCGCTGCGGCGCGCTGGCTATGACCGGTTGCTGAAAGTTCTCGCCACGGGGTCGCGCTACCGTCCGGGACGCGCTGCGACCGGAACCGAACGCATCTTCGCCGGCTTCCCCGCGCTCGATGGTGATACGCTCGCCTATGTGCCGTATCCGCTGGCGGCAGTGGCCTCCGGCGCGGCGGAGGCGGGCAACACCACGCTCTCCGAGGCCCAGGCGCGCAATCGGGAGACCCTTCGCCGCGTCGCAAGCCAATGGGTCGCCGATCTGTCCGCCGATGCCAACGCGCATCGCGCGTACGCCGTGGCGCTCGCGGCCGACGGCATCCTGCTGCCCGCGCTGCCGGGTGCGCCGAGCGCGGTGGAAGAGATCCGTCGCGCGCGCGACCTCGCGCGCGAACCGCGCTCACGGCTGCTGACCGGCGCGCAGGAGGTTCGTCTGCTCGTCCGTGCACACCGCCTCGGCGAAGCGCGCGCGCTGGCGGACAGCCTCATGGAGGTCGCGCAGCCACATGCGACGGACGAGATCGAGACCCTCGCCGCGCTCGCGACGCTTCGCGGTGACGCGCGCCGCGCCATCCGCTTCCTGGCCATGTCCACCGACGGCAGCCAGGTGCGGTTGACCGATGGACGACCGTGGCCGATGCCGGTGACGGTCGTGATGCCATGGAAGGCGCTCGAGGTGTATTCGGCGATCGGTCGTTCGTCCGACAGCATCGTGTCGGCGCGCAACCGGCTCGAGGCGATCGTCCGTCGCGACGTCGCGCCCGACATCGTGCCGATCGTGCGCGCGTCGCTCATGATGCGTCAGCTCACCCTCGCCGCGCCCGTGGTGGGCGCCGGCGTGCTCGACGATCTCGATCCCGGGCGGAACATCGTCGCGGGACTGATACGCAACGTCGCCGCGGGCGATACGGCCGCGCTGCGACGCGGCCTGCGCGCCGTGGACACGCTGCGCCGCGCGCGCGACGCCGCGTCGCTCTCGATCGACGGCGCGTACGTGTTCTCCTGGCTCCGGCTCGTCGCGGGAGACACGGCCGGCGCGGAGCGACAGATGGACACCGTGCTCGAGCAGCTGCGGGCGCTCTCCGACGGACCGCCCACCGACCTCACGGGCGCGGCCGTCGTCGTGCGGTTGATGCGCCAACGAGCCGACGTGGCGTCGCGACGCGGCGACCTGGCGCTGGCGGCGCGGTGGCGCGCTGCCGCCGACACGCTTTGGCACTGACCACCACCCCACCATCCCACCCCAGGAGGCACTCGTGAGATCGCCCGCCAGACTCCTACGTTTCACGCTGCCGTTCACGTCCCTGATCCTCGCCGGTGCGTGCGCACTCGAGCCCGAACCTGTCCCGTCGACTGGAACGCGCGGTCTCGTGGGTCTGCCGATCGAGAACGCCAGCGCAACGAGGAGCTACCTGGCGACGCTTCGCTTCATCGGGCCACCCAAGCGCTCGCGCGTGAACTGCCATTCCGGCCCGCCGGTCGACATCGACATCTACCCGGAGCAGCATTCGCATCAGGTCAGCCCGATCGACGCCTCGAACAAGGGACGCATCGTCGCCATGATCAAGAATGTGGACCGGTCCACCTGTGCCGACCTGCACCTCGCGCCGGGCGACAGCGCCTACTGGTGGATGGGATCGAATCGCGACCTGGCCGTCACCAGCGACTTCTGGAGCATTCCGCCAAGCGGCGCCATTCATCACCTCGCGGAGACCGGTGAAGTCATCTGGCATCACGACGGCCAGCGTCCTTCGCCGAGTGCGCTCATCTCCGAGCATCTGGTGCATCCCGCCGGCGACGATGATGGTGACGCGCCACTGCACTTCGGTCACAACTCCACCTGGATCGCCTGCCTCGGTGGTTGCTGCGAGTCCACTACGCTCGTTGAGAATTTCTATTAGGTTCGTGTCCTTCTTCCCTCCTCCCCGACATCCATGACCGGCCTGCCGACTTCCAGTCCCGCGCCCGCAGGCGCGACCACCCCTGCGCCGCCCGCGTCCTGGTGGGAAGACTTCATCGACATCTTCTACGCTCCCGCGCAGGTGTTCGCGCGCCGGGAGAATTCCGGCTTCGGCATCCCGATGCTCGTCGTCACCGTGCTGGTCGCACTCATCGCGATCGCCAACAGCGGCGTGATGCAGCCGATCATGGATGCCGAGTTCTCCCGCGCCACCGCGGCGGCGATGAAGAAGAATCCGCAGGTCACCGCGGAGATGATGGCCAAGGGGCGTTCCTTCGGCGAAGCGATCGCGAAGTACGGCGCGTTCGTCTTCGTGCCGGTCGGGATCTTCCTCACGGGGCTGGTGCTCTGGGTCGTCGGCAAGTTCTTCGACGCGAAGCAGACGCTCGCCGCGGCGATCATGGTGGCCTCGTACGCGTTCGTGCCGCGAATCGTGGAGGGAGTGCTCAACGGCGTGCAGGCACTCATGCTCGATCCGGCGACGCTCAATGGCCGATTCCGGCTCTCGCTTGGGCTGGGGCGGTTCCTCGACCCGGACACCGCGTCGCCGGTGATGCTCGCACTGCTCGGCCGCGTCGACGTGTTCACGATCTGGGTCACCATCCTGCTGGCCATCGGACTGGCCGTCACGGGCAAGATCCCGCGCAGCCGCGCCGCGATCGCCGGCGTCATCGTGTGGGTGATGGGGGCGTTGCCGTCACTGCTGGGCGCGCTGCGCAGCTAGTCGCTGACGGAGGCGGTCAACACGCGCCGGAGCACCTTCCCCGACGGACTGCGCGGAAGCCCGGTCACGAGGCGCAGCCGTGCCGGCTGCTGGAAGCGGGCGAGCCGAGCGCCGATGAAGGCGCGAAGCTCGCCCGCGTCCGGTTTGCGGGGCGCATCACCCAGCACGACGTCGAGGGCGACGCACCAACCGCGCGCGCCGTCGGGGACGCGGTACGCCGCGGCGTCGCGCACCGCCGGATGCGCCAGTGCCGCGCTCTCCACGTCGGATGGG
>DASSIC010000172.1:0-2499 GCA_035692325.1 Gemmatimonadaceae bacterium
GCGAGATACTCGACGCCAGCGGCAACACGCTCGTCGAGAGTCGTGAGATGACGCGCGTCGCTCTCGCGCTCCCGGAGGTGCGCGATACGGCGTTCGTGCTCAAGGCACTGCGGCGAGCCCGGCTTGACCCGACAGCCGTGCACGCGGCCATCGAGCGGCGTCGCCGGTGGATCGATCTCCCCGGTGTCTACGCGACCTCGGATGTCGCGTCCATCTCGAAGCTGAACGGCGTGCACCTGACGCCGGTGCTTCAGCGCGTGTACGGGAACTCCGGTGGCATCAAGCGCATCGTCGGGTCGCTCGACGGGCGCGGCAATCCGCTCGACGGGCTCGAGCTCGCGCTCGACAGCATCCTTCGCGGCGAAGCCGGCAAGGTCAAGCTAGCGCGTGACAACAATGGTCGCGCCCTCGATTCTCCCGACGGGTGGACCGAACAGCCGAAGGCCGGCTCGACCGTCATGCTCACGATCAACAACGCTCTTCAGGACATCTGCGAGCGCGAGCTGGCCATCGCCGTCGACAGCCTGGGAGCGCAGGGCGGGGACATCGTGGTGATGAATCCACACACCGGCGAAATCCTCGCGCTCGCCAGCAACCGAGTTGGCCGCACGACGTTCGGAAACACTGCCGTCACCGAGCCGTTCGAGCCGGGCTCGACACTCAAGCCGTTCATTGCCGCATCGCTGCTGGAACACAAGCGCGCGCGACCGACCGACATGGTCAAGACCCACAACGGCAAGCTCGAGGTGGACGGTCGAGTCATCAACGACATGCACAAGGCGGCCGAGTTGTCACTCGCCGACGTGATCAGATTCTCGAGCAACATCGGGATCGTTCAATTCGGCCAGCGCCTCACCCCGCGGCAGAAGTATGAGACTTTTCGCGATCTCGGCTTCGGCATGCCGCTCGGTGTCCCGCTGCCCGCCGAAGCGGCGGGAACGTTGCGCGAGCCGAAGCAGTGGTCGCGCCAGACGGCCGCTTCGATCCTGATGGGGTACGAGATTGCTGTGACACCGTTGCAGCTGGTGACCGCGTACGCGGCAATCGCGAATGGTGGTGAGCTGCTCGAGCCGCACATCGTCAAGGAAGTCCGCTCGGTCGATGGTAAAGTCGTCTATCGTGCCAAGCCGAAAGCGATACGTCGCGTGATGTCGGGCGAGGTTGCGCGCACCATCCAGCAGATGCTCCTGGCCGTCGTTCAGGAAGGGACGGCGACGAGGGCCGACATGCTGACGTTCGAAGTCGCGGGAAAGAGCGGCACCGCGCGGCGCACCTCGGAGAACGCCGGCTACACGGCCGGGAACTACACCGCCTCGTTCGTCGGTCTTTTCCCGGGTAACGATCCGCAATACGTCGTGCTGGTCAAGCTCGATAGTCCAAAGGGCGCTCACTATGCGGGCGGCGAGATCGCCGCTCCGGTGACGCAGATCGTGCTGCGCGCTGCGCTCGCCGCGCGCGATGCTGCGCTCGATCGCGAAGGGCTGGCCGCATCCGAGAAGCCGACGACCGCGGAGACAGGGGATCGGCCCGACGCAAAATCCGATTCACCGGTCAAGCCCCGGCTTGCCCGGGCAGATCGCGGCGATGCGACCGCGCCACTCGACCGCAACGCCTACGATCCGTCTGACAACCTGGCATCGCGCACTCCCAAGGACGAGACGCGCTCGTACGTCGTTGACCTGCCGGCTGCGCCCAAGCCCACCGCTGCCAGACCCATCGTCGGTGCGTCGCGACCCGTTCCCGACGTGACTCGCCTCTCCGTTCGCCAAGCTGTCCGCGCCCTTCATGGCGCAGGCTTCCGCGTGCGCATCGTCACCGCGCCATCTTCCGGCACGCGTCCCGCCGCCGGCACAATGGCCCTCCCAGGGAGCATGGTTCAGCTTAGCCGGCCCCTGGAATGATAATCCGCATTGCCGACATCAAGTCCGCGCTCGCCGAACAAGGCTTGCTCGCGGGAATCCGGGGTGATCTGCCACCGGAAGCGAGCGGGATTTCCGACGACAGCAGAAAAGTTGCCCGCGGCGACCTGTTCATCGCGATACGCGGCTGGAACAGCGATGGCCACGATTTTCTGAGCGCAGCGGCGGAACGTGGAGCTGCCGTCGCTATCGTGGAAGACCCTGAGCGCACAATGCTTCCGGTCCTCGTTGTGCGAGAGGGCAGGCGAGCGGCCGCGATCGCCGCGGCGACGGCCTACGGCAATCCGGCCCGCAATTTGACCATGCTCGGCGTCACCGGCACCAATGGCAAGACCACAACGACATCGATCATGCGGCACCTCTTCGACGACGGAGCCGCATCCAGCGCATCCATCGGAACGCTCGGCGTTCTCGTCGGAAGCGAAGGGGAAGTGTTGCCCGGGGGGAGCGGGCTCACGACGCCGGGACCGGTGGAGCTGCAGCGAGTTCTGCGCGAGCTCGTCGACCGCGGTGTGAAGACTGTGCCAATGGAGGTGTCGTCGCACAGTCTCGATCAGAGACGGATCGACGGACTGGAATT
>DASSIC010000173.1:0-3867 GCA_035692325.1 Gemmatimonadaceae bacterium
CGCTGGTGCTCGAGGCCAACCTGATCAAGGAATACAAGCCGCGCTTCAACATCGCGCTGCGCGACGACAAGTCGTATCCCTACATCAAGGTCACCGTTCAGGAGCCCTTCCCGCGCGTGTGGGTGACGCGCCGGCTGCAGAACGACGGTGCGCGCTACTTCGGCCCGTACACCGACGTCGGGGCGATGCGCCGGGCGCTGGACGTCGTGAAGCGCCTCTTCACCGTGCGCTCCTGCAACTTCGACATGCCGAAGCAGATGCCGGATCGCCCGTGCCTCGACTATCACATCGGTCGGTGCAAGGCGCCGTGCATCCTCGCCCAGACCCAGGGTGAGTATGCGGCGATGATCGACGAGGTGCTCGACTTCCTCGGCGGCCGCCCCGACGAGGTGGTGCGCAAGGTCAAGGAGCGGATGGCGCTCGCCGCCGAATCCCTGGACTTCGAGCGGGCCGCGCAGCTGCGGGACGCGCTCGCGCATCTGCAGAAGATGGAAGAGCCCACCGTCGTGGTGGAGGTCGAGGGGGGCGATCGCGACGTGATCGGATACGCGCGCGATGGCGACGACGCGGTGGTCGCACTGATGCGCATTCGCGGTGGGAAGCTGCTCGCTCGAGATCATCAGTTCGTCGCGAACGTGGAAGGGGAGAGCGACGCCGACGTGCTCCAGACGTACCTGGCCGGCCCATATCGCTTGCTCGAGGAGCGCGCGCAGGAGCTGGTGATCCCGTTCGACGTGTCGGAGCGCGACGTGGTGGAGGAGTCGCTCGAGCGGACGAAGATCCACGTGCCGCAGCGCGGGCCGCGGCGCGAGCTGATCGAGCACGCCCAGCAGAATGCGCGGCATCTCCTCGAGGAAGCACGGCTGACCGGTGACGAGCCGACCGCCGACGAGCGCGCCGGCGATCCCGTCTACGAGCTGCAGCGCCACCTCGGACTGGCCAAGGTGCCGCGGGCGTTCGTGTGCTTCGACATTTCGCACGCCCAGGGAACGGACACCGTGGCTTCCATGGTGTGGTTCCAGAACGGCCGGCCGTACCGCAACGAGTATCGCAAGTTCAAGGTGAAGACCGTCGAGGGGATCGACGACTTCGCCTCGATGCACGAAGTGGTCGGACGCTACTTCAAGCGACGCATCGAGGAGGAGCGCTCCCTGCCGGATCTCGTCGTCATCGACGGGGGGAAGGGACAGCTGAACGCGGCCGCCGATGCGTTGCGCGAGCTTGGCCTCGCGGCGATGCCGATCGTCAGCCTCGCCAAGCGCGAGGAGGAGATCTTCGTCCTCGGTCGCAGCGAGTCGATCCGCCTGTCGCGCCGTTCTCCGTCGTTGCGGATGCTGCAGCAGGCGCGCGACGAGGCCCATCGCTTCGCCATCACCTTCCAGCGCAAGCGGCGCTCGGTGCGCACCATCACCTCAGAGCTGCTGCGCATCCCCGGCATCGGCGACAACAAGCGCCGGCAGCTGCTCACCGCCTTCGGCAGCGTGCAGGCCATCCGCGAGGCGACGCCCGAGCAGATCGCGGCCGTGCCGGGCTTCTCCGTCAAGGGCGCGGAGAAGCTGCTCGCTGCGCTCCGCGCGAGCGACGCGCTGGCACCGGCGGTGTCGCCGGAGTCCGTGCCGACGCCCCTGGAGCAGTCCGACATCGCTGCCGTCGACGAGCCGTCCCTTCTTCCTTCCGACCCCGCCAATTCGTGAGCTCCTGGCACCTGCACTGTTCCGCCTGCGATCACACGCAGCCGGGTGATTCGCTTGCGTCCGTCTGTCCGTCCTGCGGGCAGCCATTTCTCGTCCGCTATGATTCGCCCTGGCCCGCGGTGGACGCCATCGCGCCGCGGTGGGACATGTGGCGCTACCGCGCCGTGATGCCCCTGCGCGACGACGAGCAGCCCGTCAGCCTGGGCGAAGGAACGACACCCGTGCACGAGCTGCCGGCGCTCGCGCGTGAGATCGGTGTGGCGCGCCTGTGGGTGAAGGACGAAGGCCTCAATCCCACTGCCTCGTTCAAGGCACGGGGCATGAGCGCGGCGGTGACGCGCGCGAAGTCGTTGGGTGTGCCCGGGCTCGTGGTGCCGACGGCGGGGAACGCCGGCGCGGCGCTCGCGGCCTACGGCGCCGCGGCGGGGATCCCCGTGCGCGTGTATGCGCCCGCCAGCACGCCGAGTCCCATCCTCGCCACGATCCGCGCGCTCGGCGCCGATCTGCAGCTCGTGGATGGCCACATTGGCGACGCGGGCAAGCAGTCTCGCGCCTTCGCGGCGGAGCACGGATTCTTCGACGTCTCCACGCTGCGTGAGCCGTATCGCATCGAAGGGAAGAAGACGATGGGGATCGAGCTCGCCGAACAGCTCGGGTGGACGCTGCCATCCCACATCATCTATCCCACCGGCGGCGGCACGGGGCTCATCGGGATGTGGAAGGTGTTCGCCGAGATGCGCGACGGCGGATGGCTGAAGCGCGACATCGCGCTGCCGCGCATGGTGGTGGCCCAGGCGGATGGTTGCGCCCCGATGGTGCGCGCGTTCAACGCGGGCGCCGATCGGGCGACGCCGTGGGAGAATCCCACGACCCACGCCAGCGGGCTGCGCGTGCCCGGGCCGCTGGGCGATCGACTCATCCTGCGCGCGCTGTACGAGAGTGAGGGAGATGCGGCGAGCGTGAGCGAGGAGACCATTCGCGCCGACACCCTCCGGCTGAGTCGCGCATCCGGCATCGATGCAGCGCCCGAAGGCGGCTGCGCGCTCGGCGTGCTCGACCTGCTGGTGCGCCAGGGACGCATCCCGACCGACGCCGAAGTGCTGGTGTTCAACACGGGCAGCGGAGCGTCGTACCGGTTCTGAGGGTGAACCGTGTACCTTCCCGGCATGCGCACCGCCATCCTCGATCCCTTCAGCGGCATCGCCGGAGACATGACGCTCGGCGCACTGCTCGGCGTCGGCCTCGATCCGGCGTGGCTGCGTGAGCTGCCGGCGCGCCTCGGGCTCGCGGACGTCTCCGTCGAGATCCGCGAGGTGCTGCGCGGAGAGCTCGTCTGCTGGAAGGTGGACTTCGCGATTCCACCGCAGCCGCATGGGCGCCACATCGCGGAGATCCGCGCACTCGTCGCCAGGTCCGGGGCACCGGACCGCGTGCGCGAGCGAGCCGACGCCGCCTTCATGGCCATTGCGACCGCCGAGGGGGAGATCCACGGCATGCCGGCCGAGAAGGTCCACCTGCATGAGGTGGGCGCCGTGGACGCGATCCTCGACGTGGTGGGCGTGATCTGGGGGCTGGAGCTGCTGGGCGTCGAGGACGTGCGGTGCGGACCGCTCCGCACCGGCGATGGAACCGTGCGCGCGGCGCACGGGCTCCTCCCGGTGCCCGCTCCGGCCACCCTCAAGCTGCTGGAAGGGCAGATCGTGCGGCCGGGGCCCGACGGGGCGGGGGAGCTCGTCACGCCCACTGGTGCGGCGCTGGTGCGAGTGCTGTCGTCGGGGCTGCCGCCGGCCGAGTACGTGCCACGCGCGAGCGGCTACGGCGCGGGCACGAAGGACTTTCCCGGGCGCGCCAACGCGCTGCGCGTGATTCTCGCCGACGTGGCGTCGGAGGCCACGGCTTCATCGCGGGAGCGCGTCCTCGTGCTCGCGTGCGACGTGGACGACATGTCTCCCGAGTATCTGGCCGGTGTCGTGGAGCGCGTGCGGGGGGAGGGGGCGCTGGACGTCGTGCTCCTCGCCACGACGATGAAGAAGGGGCGGCAGGGCACGCGCGTGGAGGCACTATGCCTGCCCCCCGATGCCGACCGCCTCGAAGGCCTCCTGCTGCGCGAGACGACCACCATCGGCGTGCGGCGCAGCGAAGTGACGCGCGTCACGCTGCCCCGAAAGCAGGG
>DASSIC010000174.1:0-2830 GCA_035692325.1 Gemmatimonadaceae bacterium
TCGTACCGCGCGTGCGCACCCCGCCGCCCGAAGGTGCGGAGCTTCTCGATGTCGGGAATGCGGATGCGTTTCCGGTTCAGCGGCTCGATGATTCCCCGTTCCCGCAACTGCTTGAGGGCGCGTGAGACCGACTCGCGTGCCGTGCCGAGCTCGAACGACAGCTCCTCGTGCGTGCGATCCAGCTGGATCTCGATCCCGCCGGCCGCCGCGCCGCCGTGCCGATCGGCGTACTCGGCAAGATAGAGGGCGAGGCGGGCGGCCACGTCGCGGAAGGCGAGCGTTTCGGCGACGAAAACCAGGTGGCGCATTCTCCTGCCCAGCTCACGCACGATCGCCTGCGCCACATCGGGGTTGGCCCGATAGAGCGCCTCGAAGTCGGCTCGCGGCACGAAGATCAGCCGCGACGGCTCCGTCGTCACGGCCGATGCGGGATACGCGCCCCCATCGAACAGCGGCAGCTCCGCGACGGCGCGTCCCGGCCCCTCCGTGCGGAGAATCTGTTCGCGGCCGTCCGGACTGGCGCGAAAGATCCGCACACGACCGGACTCGATCACGTAGAGTCCGCGACACGGGTCGCCCGCGGTGAAGAGCACATGGCCGGCGGACACGTCACGCACCACGCTGTGCGCCGCGAGGCGCGCCAGCGCCTCGGCGCCGAAGTCGGCGAAGACGCGAACTCGTCTGAGCGTCTCGGTGATGTCCACACCGAAAGCTACGGGCACACGCCCCTTCGCGGGACACCCCTGTGACAACCGTCACGCCTGCGCCCCTTCCGATCGCGTTTGTTGCAGGGATGACCAACTCACCTTCGATATCCGCCGTCCCGCGCCATCCCGCAATCATCCAGGGGGGGATGGGCGTCGGCGTCTCGGGCTGGACACTCGCGCGCGCCGTCGCACGCGCCGGCCAGCTCGGCGTCGTCTCCGGCACCGCGGTCGACACCGTGATGGTGCGTCGGCTTCAGGACGGTGATCCCGGCGGTCATGTGCGGCGTGCGATCGACGCCTTTCCGATCCCGTCGGTGGGAGAGCAGGTGCTGCGGCGCTACTTCGTGCCCGGCGGCCGCGCCCCCGACGCGCCGTATCGGAACCTGCCGATGTTCAAGCAGACGGTGAGCGCGGCGCGCCTGCAGCTCACCATCCTCGCGAACTTCGTCGAGGTGTGGCTCGCCAAGGAAGGGCACGACGGGGTCGTCGGCGTCAACCTGCTCACGAAGGTGCAGCTGCCGACGCTGCCGTCGCTGTACGGTGCGATGCTCGGCGGTGTGGACTACGTGCTCATGGGCGCGGGCATCCCGCGCGAGATTCCCGGGGTGCTGGATGCACTGGCGGAGCACCGCGCGGCGCGGCTGCGCCTCGAGGTCGACGGCGACGCGAGCAGTCGAGTCGAAGAGCTCGCCTTCGATCCCCACGAGCATTGGACGCCCACGGGCGCGCTGGCGCGGCCGCGATTCGTGCCCATCATCTCCGCGCACTCGCTCGCCGCCACCCTGGCCCGCAAGGCGACCGGCCGCGTGGATGGATTCGTCGTGGAGGGTCCCACCGCTGGCGGGCACAACGCGCCTCCGCGCGGCGAGCCGCGCTTCACCGATGACGGCGAGCCGGTGTACGGCGAGCGCGATCGCGTGGAGCTCGACAAGGTGCGCGAGCTCGGACTTCCGTTCTGGCTCGCTGGCGGGACTGGTTCACCGGAGGCGCTGCAGTCCGCGCAGGCGATCGGCGCGGCGGGGATCCAGGTCGGGACGCTGTTCGCCTACTGCGAGGAATCCGGCCTGGCCCCCACGGTGCGCGCCGACGTCCTCGCGGGGATCGCCGAAGGGCGCGTGCGCGTGCGCACCGATCCGCGGGCGTCGCCCACCGGCTACCCGTTCAAGGTCGTGGAGATCGCCGGTTCGCCGCGGCAGGACGATACACGCGAGCGCGTGTGCGATCTCGGCTATCTGCGCCGTGCGTACCGGATGCCGAACGGCAAGCTCGGCTTCCGGTGCGCGGCCGAGCCGGTTCAGGCGTACATCGAGAAGGGGGGCGACGTCGCCGATACGGTCGGCCGCCGCTGCCTGTGCAACGGGCTCACCGCCAACATCGGGCAGGCGCAGCATCGAGCGAGCGGTGACGAGCTCCCCCTCGTGACCAGCGGCGACGATCTCCTGGCCGTCCGCGCCCTCGCGGCGCGTCACGGAGGCCGGGGGTACTCGGCCTCGGACGTGATTGCGCACCTCCTGTCGGGGGCCGTCGCCGCCAGCTGCTGAGCGCCGTCGGGACATTCCGGACATCGAGATGGGGAATTCGCCGCGCAACTCGCGAACAATTCCCGACGCCCGCACCGAGGCGGTTCCCGCATCATGCAGACAATCGTGCGTCGTGACCACCACACGACACGATCGGTCGGACCACCCTCCCTCGGGATCGACTCTCATGCCCAACATACCCGCACGCAAAACCCTGATCGTAGCGGCGACCGCGGTCGTCGTGGCGATCGCCTTCGCCTGTACCCGCCGGGCGCCAGTCACCAGCGACCTCGTGAGCGGAGACGCGGCGACGCGCGTCTACGTGCCGCCCGGGACCAAGGACGAGCTCTACGCCTTCATGTCGGGCGGCTTCAGCGGCCAGGTCTCGGTGTACGGACTCCCCTCCGGCCGGCTGCTCAAGGTCATCCCCGTCTTCTCGCAGAATCCGGAGAACGGCTGGGGCTACACCGAAGAATCGAAGCCGATGCTCCAGACGACCTACGGCTTCGTGCCGTGGGACGACTCGCACCACACCGAGCTGTCGATGACCGACGGCGTGCCCGACGGCCGCTGGCTCTTCATCAACGGCAACAACACGCCGCG
>DASSIC010000175.1:0-5429 GCA_035692325.1 Gemmatimonadaceae bacterium
GGCGGTGCCTCGATCGGCTTGGGCGGCGGAGACGCGACGTAGAGGACGGGGTGCTCTTCCACCTTCTCACGCGGCGGCAGCACCACCTTGGCGGTGCCCATGATGGCCGCCGCAATGAGCGCCCCGTGGAGCACCATGCTCACCACGACACCCTTCGACGATCCGTACGGGCGTGCCCCCGATTCCAACAACGTCGCCATTCCGCTTGCCTCCTCGACCGGTGGTTTCCTGCCACCGTATAAGGCCAAGATCGTGCCGGAATGGCGGATGAGGCCGGATTGGTTCGTTGCGGAGGCGTTATGAACGGCGTTTCAACCGCAGATCGCGGATCGACGCGGATTCTGCGCGGATCTACGCGGATCGTACCTCTACCGGGAGGACTCCACGGCGCGCAGCACTCATCGGGGCAGCATCAGGAAAGAAGCCTTGAACGTCGCGGGGACGGTGACGGTGCTCGGAGTCCGATGTCGCGATGGACCGATCCGCGTTGCTCCGCGTTCAATCCGCGCAGATCCGCGATCAAGGGCTTCTAGGGCTTCTTCGCGGCCGTGTCCGCCTTTGCCGTATCCACCTTGACGCTGTCCGCGAACCCGAGCGTCTTCACGATCGACCGCCACACGCCGATCGGGAGCGAGACGGTCGTGTCGGGCTGAACCTTGGGAAGGGTCGCCCCGCGCGCGATCAGCGGCGCAGTCTGCACGCCCGGCTGGATGCTCACGACCTGCTCGCCGAAGGCGCCAACCGAGGTGATCCGCACGGTGTCCTGGGTGCGGATCGGCACGTCGGTCCGCTCGAGCAGGAGATCGATCCGCACACCCCCCGGCGTGAAGTACACCTCCTTCACGAGGCCGACGTCGACGCCGCGGTACTGCACCCGCGCGCTCTTCTTGAGACCCGGCGCCTGCTCGGCGATGACGTGCACGATGTTCTCATGTTCCTTCGCACAGGCGCCCGCGAGCGCGGCGGCGAGGAGGAGGAGCGGGAAGCGTGACATTTCGATCGCTGTAGGAGTGGCCTCGCGGCTGGGCAGCCCGCTGCCCGCCGTGCTCAAGCAATGGATGGGCCGTGAACGCTCCGTGAACCGTGATCCGTGATCCGTGATCCGTAAACGCCCGACGTCCGCCGCTTCGGTTCAGCGTTCACGGTTCACGCTCCAGCGTTTCACTGTCTCGTCAATATGACCGTGTACGTGTTCGTCCCCAGCACCTGACTCCGCGCCTCGAGCCGATTCTCCACCAGCAGGAAGGTCAGGTCGCGCACGAAGCTGTCCGCGTTCTGCGTGAATCGGACCGTATTGTCAGTGCGCGTCGCCGTGCCCGCCAGGTCGGCGGTGAAGGTCATCGTGCCCGTCACCGTCGCGGGGATGATCAGGGTGCCCGCCACGACGAAGTTGTTGGCGACGTTGAGGCCGAGTGTCGCGCCGGCGGCCAGCATGTTGACGGGGGGCTGTCCGGTGGGCGCTACCTGGAAGGTGGTGGCGAGCCAGGTGCCGACGAGGGGATCGGGGTCGGTCGGGCGGCGACAGCCGCTCGCGGCGACGAGCGCCGCACAGGCCACGAGCGCGTACAGCAGACGAATGGGTCGCATGGCGACCCCGCCTTGCTACTTCTGCGCCGCCGCGTCGATCGCCGCCTGCCGGCGCTGCGCCTCCGCCCAGTCGATCTCCGGCGCGACGTCGGCGTCGTCGAGCAGCAGGCTCGCCGCCGCCCGCTCCACCACCGGCCGCCCGATATCCGGCGGCAGCGCCTGCCCGAACGCGAGCTCGGCGCGGCGACAGATCCGCTCCTCGTGCGCCATGTCGCGATCCACCGGCGACACCCCCATCGCATTCACTCGTGCATGCATCCCCTCGTGCAGGATCGACGACGCCACCGGCGCCGCGGTGATGTCGGTGCGCGCGAGGAAGGTGAGCTCGGTCATGCAGGTACGCGTCTCGGGAAAGAAGGCGCCGCGACAGGGATAACGCACGATCCAGAATTGCTCGACGTCGCGCCGCAGATGCGCGAAGCGCCACGGCTGATGGCGCTCGATGAGCGCCAGCGCCTCGTCGAGCCGGCGCAGCACGACCTCCGTGGAGATGTCGGGGCGGCTGTTCTCCACGAGCACCGGGAAGCTGCGCACGACGTGCTCCTCGCCCGGCACGGACGGTGCGCCGCCGAGCAGCGCGCGCAGGTGATCGAGGAGGCCCATGCCATCAATGTATCAGGGTTCCACCGTCACCAGCTGCTCCACCCCGACCGCGAACGAGGGGATCATCACCGTCGTCGCCCGGTCGGTCGTGCGGTCGCGAAGCGGGCGCAGCGCGATCGCGACGCCGCGCGGGAGGCCGCACATCGTGAACTCGCCGCGCGCGTTCGTCGTCGCCACCACTCTCCGCGGCACGAGCACCGGTTCGCCACCGCCGAGCCTGGCGAACTGCGCCTGCCACGCCGCCTCCACGCGTGTGTCGGGCACCGGCAGCGCCGAGGTGCGCAATGAGCCGTGCAGCAGCGACTCGTGTCGCGCGGCGGAACGTGGTCCGCATGCGTGCGCGAGCACGATACGATCGGTCGGCGCGGTGATCGGCCATGGCGACGTCTGCTCGTCCGGCACGCTCACGGCGACGTCCGCGGCCGGGGCGCCGAGCAGGGACATGATCGGTGTACGAAGCGAGAGCCGGTGCGCGCCAGGCAGCACGCGCGCGAACCGCGCCACACCGTCGGCGCCGGTCGTCGCGGTATCGCGCGAATCGTCCATCGTCGCCGTGGCGCCGGCCACCGGTTCGCCGCGCTCCGCGCCGAGCACGCGCACGCGATAGCCAACGCGTCCTCGCTCCCACAGCGTCGCGCCGCCGCGATGCACGTCGCTCACCTCGCCCGCCGTGACGCGCACGCCGGCCAGCTCGAGCTCGGGCGCCGGCGTCTCGCGTCGCATGCCGGGGACGATCGCCGACGGCGCGCGCGGTGCGGCACGCAGCACGGGATAGCGAATCGCCCAGCGCGGCACGATCCACCCGCCATTCGGCAACCGCATGAACTCCACCTGTCCACCCGCATGCACGCGCTCGGCAAGTCGCGCCGCGCTGGGGAGATTCACATAGTGATAGTCGAGTCGTCGCAGCTCGGCCGTGGCGCGATCGAGCCAGAGCACCCCTTCCACCTCGGCCACGCCGCGCGGATCACCGCTCGGCAAGAACGCGATGCCGATCCAGCGCGACGCGATGCCGGTGTCGGCCGCCGGCCGTTCAGGGCGCAGGCAGTGTGACGACGCGAACGACTCCGAGAGCAGCACGTCCGCATCGGGCGCCCAGTATTCCGTCTCGCCCTGCGCATTGTGCAGCACATAGCCCACGGCGACCAGCGAGTCGGGAGGCAGGCTGACGAAGGGGCGCACCGTTGGGATGACGCGCGTCGTCGTGGATTCGCTGAGCACCCGCTTGCCGGCCTGGTCGAGCAGGCGCTGCGTCACGCTCGTGCGCATCGTCAACTGCTCGCGTTGCGTGAGCGCCGTCGCGAGCAATGCCGTGCGCGCCTCCTCCCACAGCCGGAACGCCACCGCGTCCGAGTCCGGCCTCACCTGGCAGGGCGCGCGATCGGTGATGCGCAGCTCGGCGATGCGCACCGGCGCGCCGGTGAGGGACACGTTGCGGGTCGTGACAGCGCCGGTGGCGAGCTGCAGCGGCCCCACGATCGTTGGCGCGTAGCCGATGCGCAGGACGCGCAGTGTGTAGCGGCCGCTCCGGTCGGCGGTGAGTGCATACGCGCCGCTCTCCCGCGACGCGCCGCGCGCCACGAACCGGCCGGCGGAATCGACGAGCAGCACGATCGCCCCGTCGATCTGCATGCCGTCGCGCGTGATGGTGCCGCGCACCGACTGCGCCTGTGCCGCGGTGCCGATCGCCGCGAGCAGCACGGAAGCGATAGTGCGGCAAGCGCTCATGGCGACGACGACGCGGCGCGCGTCCAGATCATCGCCAGCCCGCAGTTCATCGTGCGTCGAGTGGACGCGTACTCCACCGGCATGGAGGCGACGCTGGAGTAGATCTCGATCGCGACGACATCGGCGGCGGGCACCTCGTCGAGCCGGTAGTCCTCGGGCATGACGTGGCCGTTCACCCCGACGCGCAGCGCGCACGACTCCGCGCCCCCGGTCACCTTGTGCGACGCCTCATCGGCGTTGGCGCCGGTGGTGTCGCGCCGAGTGCCGAGCAGCGGCGCACGAATCGTGGCGCGCGCGCCGCCATCGCTGATGTTCGAGCGCGGCCCGCGCGTGGAGACGAGGCGCAGCGCGCCGTCCACCTCCTCGAGCGCCACGCCGCGCCGCCCGCGCAGGAGATCCGAGACGCGGGCCGGCATGAGGCGCTCGATCTCCTCGGGGCCGATGAACACGCCGCCCGCGCGTCGCGCGCGCGACTCGACCGTCGACGTGCGCGGAGCGGTGACGCGCGTCTCGGCGAGCACCGTCGCCTCGCGCACCGGCGTCATCGCCACGTCGAGCGGCGTCCAGCGCGCGGTGTCGAAGGAGATGGAAAGCGAATCGGCGCGGTAGCCCAACCGTCGGAAATGCGCGACGATCCCATCGCGGCGGCAGAGTGTGGTGGCGAAGTGGCCAGCGGAGTCGGCGTCGAGACGGGCGACGGTGTCGCGCCCCGCGGTGAGGATCACGGTGGCCCGCAGCGGCACGAGGGCGCGGGCGTCGATCACCTGGCCGGCGACATCCACGCCGCGGCCCGCGGTGCTGTCGCACTGTGCCTGCGCGACGGAGCCGACGACGGCGAGCAGCAGCGCCGCTGCGGTCATGCGCAGCGATGGGCGGATCCGATGGAACATGCAGCCTCGGGAGTCGTGCACCTCAACCAATCATACCGGCGCCACTGGCGACGGCAATGCCACTCGTCACGGGCGGCGCACGCCTCGTCACATCACGGACAGCGGAGGAAGGCCGCTCGGGACGCTACCATCGCCGCGGTCGAACGGCTTGAACAAACCACAGAGAGCACAGAGGACACAGAGGAAATACACAAGAGAGGAAACACAACTTCTCGTTCCTGCTGTTGCCGTTCTCTGTGCCCTCTGTGTCCTCTGTGGTTTGTTCAGGCAGTTGCCGTTGTCTGTGTCCTCTGCGGCTTGTTCAAGGCAGTGGCAGTTCCTCGGCTCCAACCGAGGGTAACGGTTCACGCCCCTCGTCCGTATCTTCTCAACCACCACCCTTCCGAGGCCTCGATGCACCTGCGCTCGCTCCGACTCGTCACTCTCGCTCTCCTCGCCACCGCGGCCTGCTCGCCGCTCGGCGGCTCCCGGATCCCGGATAGCGAGCGCGTCGCCGGTCCAACGATTTCCGCGCCGCGCGGCATGGTGGTCTCCGCGAGCACCATCGCGAGCGAGGTGGGACGCGACGTGCTCGCCGACGGGGGCAACGCGGTGGATGCCGCGATCGCGACGGGGTTCGCG
>DASSIC010000176.1:0-2176 GCA_035692325.1 Gemmatimonadaceae bacterium
CTTCATCGAGGATCTCGGCGCCGACAGCCTCGACATCGTCGAGCTGGTCATGGAGTTCGAGAAGGAGTTCAACATCGACATCCCGGACGAGGACGCGGAGAAGATGCGTACCGTCGGCGATGCCGTCGCCTACCTGAACGCCAAGGTCGGCGCGTAATGCGGCGTCGGGTCGTCGTCACTGGTCTCGGTGCCGTTACGCCACTCGGCAACGATGTGGCGACGACTTGGCGCGCCATGCGGGACGGACGGTCGGGCGCGGCGAACATCACCAAGTTCGACGCCTCGAACTTCCCCGTCCGCTTCGCCTGCGAGGTGAAGGGGTTCGATCCCCTCCAGGCGATGGACCGCAAGGAGGCGAAGCGGGCGGATCTCTACACGCAGTACGCCGTCGCTGCCTCGGTCGAGGCGATGAAGGACGCGGGGCTCATCGACGGCGGGTTCGACGTCGACCGCACCGGCGTCATCGTCGGCAGCGGCATCGGTGGCCTCAAGAGCTTCGAGGAGCAGCACGACATCTATCGGGAGCGCGGGGTGAGCAAGATCAGCCCCTTCTTCATCCCGATGTTCATCGCCGACATCGCGTCGGGCGTGGTGTCCATGCGCTTCAACGCGCGCGGCCCCAACTACGCGACCGTCTCGGCGTGCTCCACGAGCGCGCACGCGATCGGCGACGCCTTCCGCACCATCCAGTACGGCGACGCCGACGTGATGATCTCCGGCGGCGCCGAGGCCACCGTGACGCCGATGGCGATCGGCGGCTTCGCCAACATGACGGCGTTGTCGCGGCGCAACGACAGCCCGGAGACGGCGTCGCGCCCCTTCGACGCGACGCGCGATGGGTTCGTCATGGGCGAAGGCGCCGGCATCGTCGTGCTCGAGGAGCTGGAGCATGCGCTCAAGCGCGGCGCCCGCATCTACGGCGAGGTCGTGGGCTATCGCGCCACGGGTGATGCGTATCATCTCACCGGCCAGCTCCCCGATCACGAGGGGCTCCAGCGCGCCATGCGTGGCGCCCTGACCGACGCGAGCCTCACGCCGGCGGACGTGGACTACGTCAACGCGCACGGCACCTCCACCCCGCTCAACGACTCGAACGAGGCGAAGGCCATCGCGACGGTGCTGGGCGAGGCGGCGAAGCGCGTGAACGTGTCGTCCACCAAGTCCATGACCGGGCACATGCTCGGCGCCGCCGGCTCGGTCGAGTTCATCGCCTGCACCCTGGCGATCCGCGATCAGGTCGTCCCGCCGACGATCAATCATTCGACGCCCGATCCCGAATGCTGCGGCCTCGACTTCACGCCGAACACGGCGAGAGAACGCGAGGTTCGTGCGGCGCTGAGCAACAGCGCCGGGTTCGGCGGCCACAACGTGTCGCTCGCCGTCAAGCGCTATCAGGGGTGACGGCGTGCGCCCACTCGTACGCGCCCGAGTGACGTACGATGGCTGACCAGATCGTCATGCGCAGCGGCATCGGCTACGACTCCCACCGGTTCGCCCCCGGTGGGCCGCTCGTGCTGGGCGGCGTGCGCATCCCGAGCGGCGTGCACCTGCACGGCCACTCCGACGGCGACGCCATCGCCCACGCCGTCACCGACGCCGTGCTCGGCGCCGCCGCCCTCGGCGACATCGGTGAGATGTTCTCCGACGCCGATTCCGCCAACGCCGGCCGCGATTCCATCGAGATGCTCGAGCTGGCGATCGCGCGCGTCCATGCGGCGGGCTGGCGCGTCGGCCAGCTCGACGTCGTCGTGATCGCCGAGACGCCGAAGATCACGCCGCACCGTGCCGCGATGCGTGCACGTATCGCCGGTGCCGTGGGGATCGACGCCGCCGACGTGAGCATCAAGGGAAAGTCCAACGAGGGCATGGGCTTCGTCGGCCGCGGCGAAGGCCTCGCCTGCCTGGCCACGGCCACGCTCCTCCGCGCGTAGCATGCTGGCGTCGGTGCTGCAATGGCTGTCGGGATTGCCGGCGGTCGTGCTCTACCTGTCGCTCATCGTCTTCGCGGCGCTGGAGAACGTCTTCCCGCCGCTGCCCACCGACACGGTCGTCGCCTTCGGCACCTGGCTCGCGGCGCGCGGACAGGGAAGCGCCCTCGCGGCCTTCCTGTGCACCTGGCTCGGCAACGTCGCCGGCGCAGCCGCCATGTATTACGTCGGCCACCAGCATGGGAGCG
>DASSIC010000177.1:0-5269 GCA_035692325.1 Gemmatimonadaceae bacterium
GTCGACGCCGACGAGGCGCTGGCTGGTGCGACCGAAGGGGAATTCCATGGGTGAGAGCGGGGTTGAGCCGGAGCGCGTTCGGGTGTTGATCGTCGACGACGAGCCGGCGATCTGCAAGGCGTTGAAGGTCACGCTGGAACGGGCGGGATACGAGGTGATCGCCGCGCAGTCGGGGGACAGCGCGCTGACCGTGCTCTCGCGCGAGCGGGTGGACGTGCTGCTGCTCGATCTGAGGATTCCGGACACGCGCGGCGACGTGGTGTTCGAGCTCGCGGCGGCGACGCATCCGCACCTGCGCCACCAGACGTTGTTCATGACGGGCGACATCTCGGAGCGGGCGAGCCGCCTCGTGGCGTCGTGCAAGTGCCCGATGATCAAGAAGCCGTTCGAGCTGCGGGACATGCTGAACGCCGTCGAGGCGCTCCTGCCGGAGCAGCGGCGCGACGCGCGTGGGCAGAGCGCCTGACCTGCGTTCTCGTGATCCGTTGCCCGCGAGACGCGGCGCAGGCGACGGGTCGCCGCCTCAGAGCGCCCAGCCCTTCAACTTCGTGATCGTCTCTTCCAGCGCGCGGCGCTCTTCGTCGCGACTCGCCTCCGCCCACAACCCTTCATACGTGCGCACGGCCAGATCGAGCGCGAGCGGATCGTGCTCCGCGCCGGCGACGCTCGCCGCATTGTCGGCGAGCGCGGCCCGCGCCAGCTGGTCGGCGGGAAAGCGTTGCGCGACGAGTGCCCAGCGCTCCATGCGGGCGCGCGGATCGGACTCGGCGAGGGCCCACAGATGCCACGCGCCGCGATTCGTTTCGTCCACCGTGATGGCCTTGCGCGCCAGCTCGCCGACGACGTCGGCACCGCGGCCCGTGAGCCAGTACGCGTTGGCGAGCACCACCATGGCCTGCGCATCGTCGGTACGCACCGCGACGACACGTTCGTAGACGGGGATCACGACTTCCGGCAGATCCCGGTACGGCGCCGCGGCGGCGACCAGGGCGTCAGGGTCGGCGGCACGAGAAAGCGCCTGGACGCGGTCGAGCAATGTGCCGACGTCGCCCTGCAGATGATACTCTTGGACCGCGGCGGACAGCGCCGCGGAGGGATCGGCGGGAGGGGAACGCATGGACGAAAGCTACTCGGGCGATGACGCATCGGGAGCGGGCCACGACAGCGCGCGGGCGCGGGCCATCATCACCCAGCTGCTACCGGGAGTGGATGCGGCGCTGCTGGTATCGGCGCTCGAGGCCGAACGCGCGGGCGCCGCGCCGCGGCATCGGGATGACGAAGATCCGTCGTCTCGCGAGCTTCGGCGCGTACGCCGGCAGTTCGCTGTCGGCGCAGCGGCGCGGTCGGCGCAGCACGAGCTGAACAATCCGCTCACGGCCCTGCTCGCCGAAGCGCAGCTGCTGGAGCTGGAACCACTGTCGGCGGAGCACCGGGCGGCCGCGACGCGCATCGTGGAGCTCGCGCGACGCCTCGCCGCAGCCGTGCGCCGGCTCGATCCCGCGGAGCAGCCCGCGGTCCGGTGACGTGGCGCCGTTCCGCGCGCGGTGGGGTCGGGGTGGCTGAGCGGGTCCGGAGGACGGGCACGAAGTTCGCACCGGGTGGGGTGGGTTGCGCGAATCGCGCTCATTGGCGATACTCGTGGCGTCCGGTGGTCCGACCGCGTTCCGCGTCCGACTGGCCGAGCAACGATGCGTGGCATTCCCTGTGGCCCGTCTCTGACGGGTGCACGAGGCGAGACGAAGCGCCGCGCCCCTGTAGGACCATCGCCCGGCCCCGCGTGAGGGATCCGCGCCGGCGGACGATCGAGGCACAGCACCGAGTCGCGTCGCACCATTTCCGTCACAACGCGTGATCCTCGCGGCCGTCCGCCGCGCGGCCCGAACGCCAGAGCCGTTCCCTGCGACGGCGCGACATGGAGCCAGCACCAACGCACGACGTAGGACGCGGATCCGCCGACGCGAGACTCCGCGAGCTTTCACCCTGACCTTTCGCATTGCATGAACGAACGCCGGCGTCCCCCTCGTCGCGGCCGCGGGCCCCGCCAAGGTGCTCCCGTGAGCACCGACCTGCCGGGGGAAGACAATCCGTACCGCGAGGGACCGACCGATGGCGTCTCGGCGACGCCCGTGGAGAGTGTGCCCCGGGTGATCGACACGAGCCCACCCGCCGGAAGCGGCGAGATGACGGCACCGCCGTCGGTGCCCCTCCTGCCCCCACCTGCTCCCCCCGCCGCGTCCGACGCGTCGTACGGTACGCCGATGGCTTCGCCGGCCGGCGCTCCACAGCATCGCGAGCCGCGCGATCAACGCGGTCCCCGGGAACCGCGCGGTCCGCACGAACAGAATGGCCGGCGTGGTCGTCGCAACCGCGGCCGTGGTCGACAGCAGGGCGGCGGTGGCGGTGGGGGTGAGCGTCAGCAGCCGGGACCGGCGGCGCCAGTGCAGCTCGTCCCCACGGGTGAGACCACGGGATGGTTCGACCCGGCCCGGGATGGCGGCTTCGTCCGCCGAGCGCAGGCGAGCTACCTCGCCGACACGGGCGACGCGTACGTGCCCCCGCACCTCGTGCGTCAGCACAACCTCCGCAAGAGCGACGAGCTCACCGGCACCACGGGTCGCGATCCACGCGGGCGCACCGCGCTCATCGAGATCACGGCCATCAACGGGGAACCGCCGGCCGAATCGCTGCGCCGCCCCGAGTTCAACACGCTCACGGCGACGTATCCGGAGCGGAAGCTGTTCCTCGAGACGGGACGGCCAGCGAAGGGCGGCCATGAGTTGACTCGCCGCGCGATCGACCTCATCGCTCCGATCGGCTATGGGCAGCGTGCGCTCATCGTGGCGCCGGCGCGCGCCGGCAAGACGACGCTGCTGCACGCGATCACCGAAGGGATCGCGCTCAACCATCCCACCGCGCATCTGCTCATCCTGCTGGTGGACGAACGGCCGGAAGAGGTGAGTGAGGCGATCTCCTGGGGCGTCGGCGAGGTCGTGGCGTCGAGCTTCGACCAGCCGGCGGCCCGACACGTCGAAGTGACGGAGATGGTGCTCGAGCGCGCACGCCGGCTCGTCGAGATGGGCAAGGACGTGATCATCGTCCTCGACTCGCTGACGCGCATGGCGCGCGCCCACAACACGGCGGAACGCGGCACCGGTCGCACGATGTCCGGCGGTCTCGATGCGCAGGCGATGGCGAAGCCGAAGGCGTTCTTCGGCTCGGCGCGCTCGGTGGCGTCGAACTCCGGCGGTGGCTCACTGACGATCATCGCCACCGCGCTCGTCGAGACGGGCTCACGGATGGACGACATCATCTTCGAGGAGTTCAAGGGCACCGGCAACTGCGAGATCAAGCTCGATCGGTCGCTGGCGGAGAAGCGGATCTATCCGGCGATCGACATCGCGACGAGCGGCACGCGGCGCGAGGAGAAGCTCTTCCGGCCGGACCAGCTGGAGCACGTCTACACACTCCGGCGCGGACTGGGCCAGATGCCCCCGCAGGCGGGGATGGAATGGCTGATCAAGCGGATCGCCAACACCCCCGGGAACGACCAGCTCCTCGAGGGACTGTAGGCGGGATGCCGGGATGACGGGATGACGGGATGACGACTCCCGTCCTCCCAGGTGGCGTCCCCAGCGACCCGGGCCCATCCTTTGCTATGGATAGGGCCGCCATGCATCTCTCCCGCCGTCTCGGGCGCACGGCGCTCGTCTGTCTCGCGAGCGCCTTTGCTGCGCCCACCCTGGCCGCGCAACGCTCCACCGACGTGTCTCCTACTCCGGAAATCCGGAAGCTGGAGTTCGCCGGGGTGGAGCACGTCGAGGTGGCCGAGCTGGAGCAGAGCATCTCCACCACGGCGACGCGGTGCATCAGCGTCATCCTCGCCCCGATCTGCCGCTTCTCGCGGTTCCGCGGCTTCGAGGAGCGCCACTACCTGGACCACAAGGAGCTCCAGCGCGACGTCCTTCGCATCCGCGTGTTCTACTACAAGCGCGGCTTCCGGGAGACGCAGGTCGACACGGCCGTGACGATGCTGACGGAGAAATCGGTCGCGGTACGGTTCGACATCGTCGAAGGGCCACCCACCGTCGTCACCGACGTCGTGGTGGCGTACGACTCCACGCTGCTCTCACCCAAGAAAGTCCGGTCGCTGACGCTGCTGGAGAAGGGCGAGCCGCTGGACCAGTTCCAGCTCGATTCGACGCGCGTGTTCTTCCAGAACGAGCTCTGGGAGCTGGGCTACGCCGATGCGCTGATCGACACGTCGTCGGTCGTCGATCCGGTCGCGCGCACGGCGCAGGTGCAGTTCCGGCTCGTGCCCAATCACGTCACGACGGTGGGCCAGATCGTCATCACCGGCGCAGAGAAGGTGTCGCCGAGCGTGGTGCTCAACTCGCTGAGCTTCAAGCCGGGCGATCTGTACCGCCGCAGCGACGTGATCGAGAGCCAGCGCAACCTCTACGAGTCGAGCCTGTTCAAGCTGGCCGCGCTCGACGTGCCGCAGACCTTCGACAGCGCCAAGACGGTGAACGTGCTGCTGCGCGAGGCGCCGCTGCACGAAGCGCGGTTGAGCGCGGGATTCAACACCGTCGACTACATCCAGAGCGAAGCGCGCTACACCGCATACAACCTGCTGGGCGGCGCGCGCCGGCTCGAGCTGTCGGGGACGGTGGGCAACCTGTTCGCGCGGTCGATGAACGGGGCGGGGATCTTCCGGCAGATTCCGGCCGACACGACGATCACCGGCAACGCCGCCGCGTTCCTCCAGCCGACGTGGCAGACGAGCGCCACGCTCACGCAGCCCGCGTTCCTGCGCCGCCCGAAGAACTCGTTGTCGATCGGTGCCTTCGCGCAGCGGCGGGCCGTACCGGCGGTCGTGATCGACCGCGGGTACGGTGGCAACGTGACCTTCACTCGGCAACTGGGACTGCGTGCGCCGGCCAGCGCCTCGTACCGCTTCGAGGTGACGCGCGTGGAAGCGGGGGGTCCGTACTTCTGCGTGAACTTCGGCGTCTGCGACTCGACCTCCGTCGCGGCGCTGCGCACGCATCAGAAACTCTCGCCGGTGGTGCTCCAGGCGCAGTCCGACCGGTCGGACCAGCCGCTGTCCCCCACCCGCGGCTACCGCGCGCGCGCGGAGCTCGAGCACGCGTCGCCGAGCACGCTCTCGGACTACGCGTACAACCGCGCGTACGCCGACGGCGCGCTGTACACGCGGTTCGGCCAGCGCAAGGCAGTGCTGGCGACGCACCTGCGTATCGGGTTCGTGCGC
>DASSIC010000178.1:0-4234 GCA_035692325.1 Gemmatimonadaceae bacterium
GCCTCGTAGTCGGCGCGGTCGCGAAAGGGATGCGTCGTGCCGATGTCGGCGAAGCCGGTGTGCCAGCCGTAGTAGGTGGTGAACAGCACCGTGCGCTGCCCGAAGCGATTTCCCTCCACATCTTCCGACAGGCCGCGCCGGAGTATGGCGAGCGACACCCGCTCGCTTGCGGTGAGCGACGTCGTATCGAGCGCGTTGGCGCGGCCGAGGAACGCCGCGGCTTCGCGGGCGCGCCGATCCATCGCGCCAACCGTGAGATCCCCCAGCTCGCGATCGTAGCGGTGCTCGCCGAGCGTGGTGGCGAGGATCGGACTCTCGCGCAGCACCCACTGCCAGTGGTCATCGAGAAGCCGCTGAAACGAAGACCGAGGGTCCGTCACTCTGAGCGACTGCCGGACCAGCACAGCGCCTGTCGCTGCGCGCACCAGGAGGGTGAGATCGGCACCGGGCTCGGGGACGAACTCGAAGTCCCGCGTGTCGCCGATCGTGATCAGCGTGCGCGCCGGGCCGGCGACCTGACGCGTCGCGGGGAGGTCGGCACCATCCTTGGCGAGCGGTCGCCAGGAGAGCAGGGTGCTGTCGCGCCAGAGCTCGACGTGGATGTTGGGGCGCCGAGTGGTGATGTTGATGAAGCGGAAGCGCTGGGCGACGCCGGGTCGCAGCTCCATCGGCGGCGGCGCGGCACTGCCGTTGAGCAGCACGGAGCGCAGCTCGTCGCTCCAGGCTGGAGGCGTCGTGATGAGCACCGCGTGATCGGTCGCCGGATCGAACGTGCGGCCCGGCTCCAGCACGATGAGCGGTCCGGCGAGGCCGGCGAGCTGCTGACGGGTCTCGTCGACGTGCGTGTGGTACATGAACGTCCCCGCGCGGGGCGGGGTGAAGCGCACGACGAACGAGTCGTGTGGCGCGATGATCGGCGCGAGGCGCTGGCCCGCGCCGCTGAAGCCGGCCACGCCGTCGAAGAAGCTCTCCAGCTCGATGCCGTGCCAGTGCACGGAGGTGGGAACGTCGAGGGTGTTGACCACCGTGATGCGCACCGGCTCGTCGCGGGTGAGCACGAGGGGCGGACCGGTGTGCAGCCCGGAATCGGGCGGCGGCACGACGCCATTCCTGTCGAGCGCGAATGCATAGAAGGGCTGCTCGGCCGATCCGCCCGCGCTCGGGCGCACCACGAGCCGAAGGGCCCGACTCGCACGCGACGCCACCGGCGCGGGGCGCGCTGCACCACCATGCACCGTGATGCCGACGACGAGACCATTCATGCCGGTCGTCGCATGATTCATTGCGGCGTGGCGGTCTTCCGCCGTAGCGTCAGCTTGCGCCACGCGCGGCATGCCGAGCGAGCCGCGCGCGCTGAAGTGGTCGGGCAGGTGGCAGTGGAAGAGCCAGTTCCCCGGACGCTCCGGCACCCAGGTCATGGTCATCGTCATGCCGGGGAGCAGGTCTTCCGTGTTGACCCGCCGCCGGTTATCGGGTGCGTACGTCGTATCGCTGCTGCCGTCGCCGCGGCCGTCCACCCGGAAGTAGAAGCCGTGCAGGTGCATCGGATGGGCGTCGCTCGACGCGTTCAGGACGTGAAAGCGCACCGTGTCGCCCACCGCATAGTCGAGCCGCTCCGTGTGCGGCCACGAGCGTCCGTTCACGACCGCGAGGATGCGCGTGCGGCGCATCAACACCTTTCCGGCGGTGTCTGCCCACAGGCCGAGCACGAACACGCGATCGATCTTCGGCCGAGCGCCCGGCGGATCGACGACGATCGCGCCGCCGAGCTGGGCGTCGGGCCCGCTGCGCCAATCGACGCTCCGACCATTGGTGGAGCCGTAGTAGTAGTACGTGCCCGGTACATCGAGCCGGATGCGACGCGACGTCGAGCCGCCGGGGGCGACGACGATCGTGCTGTCGCGAATCCCGGATGTTGCATTGCTCACGCGATCGTGCACGCCGCGCAACGTGAGCGGCTGATCGAGCGCGTTGCGGATGGAGAGGGCGACCACGGTGCCGACTGGGACGCGAACGAGCGGCCCCGGAATGCTCGGCGCACCACCCTCCTCGGCGAATGCCGGTACCACGGCGCCCGGTGCGTCGTCACCGTCGGGGTGCCACTCGCCGAGCCGCGCATCGAGTCGCAGCGTGAGCACACCGTCGTGCAGGCGTCCCGCGGGACGGCGGTTGTCGTTGATGGCGACGCGTACCGTTCTGCTGGGTGACGCCGCTGCCCGGCCGATCGCTGCGGGACGGACGAGTGCGGCGCTGGAGAGCAGTGCGAGAGCGAGCGCCGGGCGGAGCAACGTCATCGAGTCTATCCTGATGGTGGGTCTCTGGACATGCGGTACCCGGACGCGAGTGTCAAGCGGCGGCGGGATTGCCCGCCCCGTGTCCCGGCGGCATTGTTGCGGACCGCGGCCCGAAAGCACCGCTCAATCTCTCGTCGAGAACTGATCATGACGCGTCGTGATTTCATGTGCATTCTTGCCGCGGCCCTCTGCGTCCTGCTCGCGCCGTTGGCGACGGCGCAGATCTCGGAGCTCATCCCGCCGGCAGCGCGCGATTCGCTCGACAGCCTCGATCGCCGAACGGGTCGTGGCAAGGAGAGACAGCGGCAGCTCGCCCGCCTCGCGGAAGGGCGACGGCGCTGGCGGCGCGCCGGCGTCCACGAGTACGTGCTCCAGACGCACTATGCGCCGAGCGGCCTGCCGGCCCCGCAGGGCGCCATCGTCGCGCCGGTCGCGGTGCTGCACAGGGTGCGCAACGGCGTCGTCATCGAGCGTGAGCGGGGAAAGCTCATGGATGCCGTCGACGGCCCATGGACGATCGATACGCTGTTCCACTTTGTGGAGCAGGACATGCGCGATCGCGGCCGCGTCGTCATGCGGTTGGAGCTGCATCCGAAATACGGATTCCCCCTCCATTACCACGGCGAGACACCCGGCATCGCGGACGCCGGCACCTTCTTCGACGTAGACAGCTTCGCGATCGTGCAGCCTACCCGCGAGCCGGCGCTCACCCGCGGCGATTCCGCGCTCGTCGGTCGCATGCTGCTTGCCGAAGATAGACGCGACTCCAGCGATGCAGCATTGGCGGAGGGTGCACGACAGCGCGATCCTCGCCTGCGCGCACTCGCTCAGCGCGCGCGCATCCGCATTCGCGACGCGAAGGCGGCAGGGCGTGATTCCCTTGCCGCGCTTCGGCCACCACTGATCTGGCCGGAGATCTGGTGGAAGTACGCCTATCGCGACGCCAGGGCGCCCAGCGGCGATTGTGCGAAACTGCGGCAACTGATGCACTTCGGCAGTTGGCAGGTGCAGTTGCGCGCGAGCGATGTCATCACCGCTGCCTGCGCGCCTGACGATTCCATCGCCACCGTCCTGCGGGCGTGGATCGACTCACTCCCCGCCGACGCCTCGCGCCGAGATTCGGGCGGCGTGTCGTGGCACGCCGCCGCTCACGCCGCCGTCGCGCTGGCGCGCATGCGCCCGGTGGAGGCGGGCCCGCGCGTGCGCACGCTGGCCTCGCACACGCAGTGGCAGGTGCGCGTGTACGCCGCGCGCGCCGCGGCCGTGCTGGCGGACACCGCCACGCTGCGCACGCTCGCCCGCGATCCGAACGACAACGTGAAGGAAGCGGCGATCGACGCCCTCTCGAAGCTCACCGGCCACGCCGACGACGCGCTCTATCTCGCCGCACTCGGCGCGAATGGAGCCCAGGCGGTGCGCGCCGCGGCGATCGCGCTCAAGCGCTCTCCCCGCTCGGACGTCGCCGCCGCGGCGAATGCGACCTTCGAGCGCTGGGTCCTGCACGCCAATGCGTCGGAGCGTGACGCCCGCGTGGCGCTGCTGGAGACCGCCGGTCGTCCGGCGAGCGACGATCGACCTCCCGCGCCGACCTACGAGCTGCCACCCCGCGCCGTGGCGCTGGCCCTCGGCGCTGACGTGAAGCTGCGCGTACGAATCGCAAAGGAGAGCGGGGGTGGCTCGTTCGTCGTGCGACTGCGTGGCGACGTCGCCCCGATCATGGCGGCGCGCATCCTGGCCCTCGCGCGCGCTCACTACTACGATGGCCTCGACTGGCATCGCGTCGAGCCCGACTTCGTGATCCAGGGCGGGAGTCCGGGGCGCAACGAGTATGTGGGCCACCCACGTTATCTGCGCGACGAGCTGGGCACGGTTCCTCATCTGCGCGGGACGGTGGGGATGAGCACGCGCGGCCACGACACCGGCGACGCCCAGTGGTTCGT
>DASSIC010000179.1:0-7777 GCA_035692325.1 Gemmatimonadaceae bacterium
GCGATGTTGTTGGGCGCGAACACGAGGCTCTTGAGGTTGCAGCCGAAGGTCGGCCGCATCACGCGCTCCCCGTGCTGTGTGCCGAGGATGATCTGGATGGATTCCTCGATCTTGCGCACGCCGGCGGACTCGGCGACGCCGCCCGCGGCGTCGACGGCGACGGGAAAGCTCGCGCCCCGGCCGTAGAGCTCGGGCTTCATGCGCCGCTCGTGCGACGAACGCTGCGGTGGACGGGCATCATCGCGGTGGTCTCCGCATCGTCAGAGGGTGGTGAGCTTCGACTGGTTCGGCGTGGCGGTTACCGTGAGTTGCGGCGTGACCTTGGCCACCATGCCGTCCGCGCTTCCCGCCACCGGCATCATCAACGGCTTGCGCCCACCCACCACGAGCTTCGTGGCCGCCGTCGTGGTGACGCTGGCGTTGGCACAAGGCTTCGACAACGGACCGGTGGTGTCGCTGGTGACCGGTGTCTTGCAGCCGGACACCGTGAGCGAGCCCGTCGGCGTGAGCAGAACCGCCTTGCCTTGCACGGTGAGCTTCGTGGCGCTTTCCACCGCGACGGTGCCGCCATGCAACGTTGCCGCTGCTGGACCGCAGAGCACGGGACCGGTCGCGGCCTTCACGAGGATGAATGCCATGGTCCCTCCTCAGCTTACGTCCATGGTTCCCGACACCGTCACCCTGACGTTCGCCGCATTCATCGTGATGGTGCCCGACGGTGCGAGGAGCTTGAGGTCCCCGGCTGCCTGGATCGTGACGGAACCATCGTTCTTCATCGTGATCTTGCTCTTGCCCGCATCTTCGATCTCGATCTTCTCCTGACCGGCGGTTTCGTCGAGCGTGATCGTGTGCTTCTTCGTCTTGATGAGCTTGAGGCGATTCAGTCCGTCGGCGTTGACCGCGGGCGGCCGCTTGGTGCCGTTCCAGAGCCCGCCGATCACGATCGGGTCGTCGAAGTTCCCCTGCACGAATCCCACGAGCACCTCGTCGCCGACGTCGGGGAGGAAATAGACGCCGGTCCCGCTCCCACTCATCGGCGCCGCGCAGCGCGCCCACGCGCTCTCGTTGGAGTCCGAGTACCACGGAAACTTCACCTTCACGCGACCGAGCCCTTCGGGGTCGACCGTCTGCGTGACCTCGCCCGAGACCACGCCGTAGAACGGCTCCTGGCGGTCAGGGCTCGGCTTTTCCTTCACCGACTTGCGCAGGAACGACAGCATGCTGGCACCGCTGCGCTGGGTCACCTCGAAGCTCGTGCGATAGCCGCTGCCATCGATCGTGTGTGTGACGCGCTTGAGCCGGTAATGGCCGCTGAAGCGCTTGCCGACGCCGCGCACCACGATCATCTGTCCGGCGCGCAGCTCGGGGAGCCCCACGCAGGTGCCGCTGCCTTCGTAGAATCCTTCCAGGATCTCCTGGAGCATCGCCTTGGCGAAGGCCGCCGCGTCGAGCGGGGACTTCACCGACTGGTTGCGAATCACGCGACGCCCGAGCGTCGCGAGCAGGTCGAGCGCGCTGCTGCCGAGCTTCTCCACGATCGCGTCCGGGTTGAGATCACCCGCCATGGCAAAGCCGACCACCGACTGCGCGAGCTTCTCGTTGTAGCCGCGGATGATCTGGATTCCGGCCATCGCCGCCGCCGACATTCGCGGCGCGAAGCTGGAGAGGCTCTTGCCCCACTCGAGCACCACCGCCTCCGTTTGCGGCCGCGGAAAGCGGAAGTAGAGCCGGTCCCACCACACGAACGTCTCGAAGAAGTTCTTCCGGGCGAGATCCTTGAGAAATGCCATGTCGCTCGTCGTCTGGTGCAGCTTCTCCTCGAAGAACGGAGAGGGATCGACGATCGGGATCAGCCCCGCCTCGGCCGCGATCTGCGCCGCAATGACGCTGTGCGTCACGTACTGGAACGCCGGGCGGTCGGGCTGGTTGTGACGCAGGCGGTGCGACTTGTCGTATCCGGAGAGCGTGATGCTCGGCGAGCCGCTCTGCGGGAACTGCGGCTGGAGCGACGTCAGCTCGCCCAGCATCATGGGCTCGAGCGTCTCGCCGTACCCCATGTGGATCTCCACCGACTTCCCCAGCTCGAACAGCGGCGAGTCGGTGAGCTGCTGATCGGGGTTCTGCAGCACGACCGTGAACATGTCGGCCATGTCCACGTTGCTGTCGTAGCTCACGCTGCTGACGAGATTGCTCAGCTCCGCCGCGAGCGTGAGGCCGGAGATCTTGACCCCGAAGCGCGGCGCGTAGAACGAGCGCGTCACGCGCCGCCTCCCGCCTTCGCCACGATGGACGCGCCGGGCTTGAGCTTGAAGGGATTCTCGATCTGGTTCGCGTCGGCGATCTCGCGCCAGCGCGTGGGATCCCCGAGAAGCTGCGCCGCAATGTCGCTCACCGTCTGACCCGCCGTCACCGTGTGCAGCGTTGGCGGACCGACGAACAGGCCATGTTGTGTCTCGACCTCGACGTCGACGTACTCGTGAAAGCGGACCGCGAGCACGGAACGCACCGGCGTACCGTCGCGAAGGAACATCGTGAACCGCTGGCCAGCGTCCACGAGGACACAGCGAAACGCGAACTGCCCCATCGTGAACAGCAGGATCGGCGGTGCATGCGTGCGCGGCAACGTCTGGAGCAGCGCGACGATGCGCCCGGTGTGGGCACGCACGTCGCTCCGCGCCTCGTAGCTGTCGAAGAACAGGTCCATCGTGAGCACGCGCGCCTTGCCGCGTACGTATTGCACGGGCGGCGCATTCAATCCGGGGATTCCCACCTCCGCAAAGTCGTTCCCCTGTTCGAGGCGATACTCCTCCGGGTTGTACATCACCGGAATGCGCTCGTTGGTCACCGTGTTGATGACGAGTGCCTTCGCGAGGCGGGGAAGCTCCGTGGCCATGATCAGGCGCCTCGCTCGAACTCGGTGCGCATTTCGCCAAGCAGGTCCTGGTAGAGCGCGCGACGCATCGCAGCGAAGTCGGGCGCACCGCCGCCCGTGTCGCCATTGTCCAGCTCCCGATCGATCGCCGCCGTCATCGCCACACTACGACTCGCCCCGCTGACGTGGGCGCTCGGGGCCGGCGTGGGGTGCGGCGGTGTCACCGAAACAGCCGGTACGACCGAGGTCACCAGCGGCAACGGCGGCGTGCCGGCCATCACCGAGGTGGGAGCGAGCGCGCGCCGTGTTGTGGATGACGCGGGGCGAAGCGCACGCTCGGCCCGCACCGCGTCGCGCTCTTCATCGGCGATGCCCGACGTGGTGGCGCGCCGCCAGGTCGCGGCCGGCCGCGCCGATTCGCGCACATGCAGCGCCTCGTGCGCGACGAGGGCGAGCCCGTCCGGCGTGTGCGGGCGATAGCGGCCGGCACGGAAGAACACATCGTGGTCCACCGCGACGGCATCTGCCTGGTGCGCGCGCGCCCGCGCGTCGGCGGCCGCGTCGTCGTGCACGCGCATCGCCGAGACCGCCTGGCCCAAGGCGGGCCGCAGCCGCTCCTGCACGACGGCGGGCAGGGAATCCCCCTCGTCCCGGTCGTCGGTGACGGGGATGGCCGGCGCACGCGTGGGCGCTTCTACACGGGTGAACCGCGCGCTGGCGGGCGTGGGAAGCGAGGCGACACGCGACATGACGGGCCGCGCCGCGGCAAGCCACGACGGCTCGACCGCGCGGCGCGCGATCAGCCGTCGGCCGTCCATCGCCAGCCGCTCACCGAGCGTGACCGGACCCACCGCTGCCTGGTGCGTCGTCACGATGCCGCGCTCCGTGCGATCTCCTCCACCCATCGACGCCGTTCTCCGTGATCGAGACTCATCAACTCCTCATGGGTCCAGTGCACGTGCCGCGAGAGATAGGCTACCTCGTTGTAGACCCGGCTCACGGGGTAGCCCACGACCCCCCCGGGAGGGGGAGCTCCACCTGGAAGGCGTGCGCGCAGGCGGGACATTCCACGGGGAGCCGCCGCGCCGTGAGCCCGTTGATCTCGTTGTACAACTGCTGGAGGTAGCTCAGGTCTTCGGCGAACAGTCCTTCGATCACACCCGCATTCACCTGGGGTACCGTCCCCAGCCTGAGCACCACGCGAGAGAGCAGAATGACGATCAGGTAGGCCGGGAAGCCGGTCACGCGCGGGTCGCGCATCGGCAGGATCTCGTCGGCGGCGGTCGCGAGACGCATGATGCCGTGGCGATGCAGCGTGCCGTCGGCATCCACGTAGCCTTTGGGGAGCTCGAAGTCGTGCTCGGTGATGAACACGTCAGGCCCTCACCATGCCTTCGTGGGCCAGCACCAGCGTTTCGATCGCGATCTCGTTGCCCTTCGCGCTGAGCGCCGGCCCATCCCACTTGCTCGGCCAGGCGTTGACGAAGTTCCACCGCACCACCTCGCGCTTGTTCGTGAGGTCGAACACGACGATCGACCCGTTCTTCCGCTGGAACGTCCCCTCGATCACCGACAGCCGCCACTTCCACAGCTCGTCGGAGTCGGTGAGGCCCCACTTGAGCGAGATGTCCGCGTACGTCGTCTTCCCGGGCAGCTTGTGCACGGTGACGTTGTCTCCCCCTTCGCGTGTCTCGATCACCTCCGTGGTGGCTTCGAGCCCGCTGCACTCCGTGAAGCTGCCCTGCGCGATCCCGTCGAGCTCCACGAGAAAATTGAAGTTGCGGTGCGGGTCCACCCGCGCGCCGGTCTGCGCCATCGTGCGTCTCCGGTTGCTGGTCTGCTGTGTGGGTTACGCCGGTCAGCCTTCGCTGACTTCGGTGCCGCCATCCCATATCCCAATGCGCACGATCACGAACTCCGCCGGTCGCACCGGCGCCATGCCGATCTCGATGATCACCTGCCCGAGCGCGCGCACGGACGCGGGGTTCAGCTCCTCGTCGATCTTGACGTAGAATGCCTGGTCGGCCGTGGCGCCGAACAACGCGCCCGAGCGCCACACGCGCGTCAGGAATTCACGAATCGTTCGGTCCAGCTTCTTCCAGAGGGAGAGGTCGTTGGGCTCGAACACCGCCCAGTGGATGCCCTCCTGGATCGACTCCTCTACATATAGGAAGAGCCGGCGCACGTTGACGTAGCGCCACGGCGTCTCGGCGGGAGGCGCGGTCGTCCGCGCACCCCACACCATGGGGCGCACCTGGCCCGCGAAAACGCGCAGCGCATTGACGTTCTCGACGTTGAGCTCGCCCTGGTCGTCGCCCGTGAGGCGTCGCTCCACGTCCACCGCAGCGGTGATCAGCTCGTTCGCGGGCGCCTTGTGCACGCCACGCTGGGTGTCGCTGCGCGCAAAGATGCCGGCGACGTGCCCCGATGGCGGAACGAGGATGGTGTCTTCGCCGGTGGCACTTCCGGGGTCGACGATGCGGAGCCACGGGTAGTAGAGTGCGGCGTAGCCCCGCTTGGACTCTACCGCCGCGCGATGTGTAATGACCGTGCCCCCGCCGATCACCACTTCGTTGAGCGGCGGTTCGTTCAGCGTCGAGTCGAGGATCGCGAAGCGGTCCCCCATCTTCTCGCAGTGGGCCACGAGCGCCTGCTGCGCGTTGGCGTCGGTGCGGTCGGGCATGCACACGAGGTTGACGTCGTCCACCTTTTCCATCGCCGCCAGCGCCGACATGTAATGCGCCAGCGTGATGCCGAGGAGGTTGTCCGGCAGACCATTCGCCAGCACCTTCGGCGTGCCGACCGCCGTCGCCTTCGGCATGTTCTTCGGCGGTGCCTGAACGCTCGGAACAGCGGGCAATGTCACCGATACCGACGGCGAGTTGATCACGCGGGCGAAGAAACGGCTGTGACGCGGATCCATCGAGAGGTTGGACCAGGTCTCGGTCGGCGCGCCCGCCACGGTGATGACGAGGGTGAACTCCTGTGACCTGACGGTGACGTCCGGATCGGCGGCGTCGAGCGTGTACGCGTGCGCGAGCGGTGCCTTGAGCGTCACCATGTCTCCGGCCACCGCATCCACGACCGCGTCTTCCTCCACGGTGACCGGACCGGGCTTGGTCTGCGCGATGTGGACCACGCTGCCGCGCTCGAGGCCCGCCCACCCCTGCACGCGGAAGCTCGTCTGCCCGGCCGCCAGATCGCGAATGCGCACGAATGCTCCCGCCGCCGGCGCGGCGACGAGTGGTGCCACGAGCATCAGCTCCGCGCCGCGGACTCGGTCGATCCGCGACGTGTCGGCCGTGCCTTCCACGACCACGAAGTCGCCCGGCGCGAACTTGGCCGCGTCCGCCGGCACCGCCAGCTTGACCGAGTTGACCGTCGAACCGGCGGCGACCTGGGCGCGCCCCTTCCGCGCCTTGCCCGCCGAGACGATAGCGGTGCGGGTGACGTCCACCGTGATCCCGTTGCCCGTCGGTCCTTCGGTCCGCGCCTCCACGCGAAGCGCCATCCCGCCACCGCCGCCGTCGTCGTCGAGCTCCGCCCAGGCGCGGGTGGCGGTTGCGACGCGCGTGATGTACGCCACGGTGCCGCCGTTGTCGAAGAAGCCGTGCACGGCATACGCGAGATAGTACGTCGGCCCAAGGTAGTCGCCGAACGCTTCGCGGAACTGGGTCCAGTTCGTCACCTTGGTGGGCGTGAGGATCGGACCGCGAACCGCCGGTCCGATGAACGCCGCGGTGCTGGTGCCCACGCCGGCGATGGGCCCTGTGGCGGGCAACTCCTCGATGATGACGGCGGGAGTCTTGTAGGTCGTGGCCATGCCTCTCTCCGGTTACAATGGCGTGAGCGTCAGGTCGTACAATCCGTCCGGCTCCTGCGGTACGTTCACGATGCGCGGCGGGCCTTCCTGAAAGCCCACGGCGCGCGCGGCGAGCGTGAGCGGTCCGCCGGACACACGGTCCACGACGAATCGTCCCATCGCATCGGTGACCGCCGTGCGTCCCGTCTCCATCGCCCGCACCCAGGCGCCGGCAATCGGGGGTGATGGCGGCACGCTCGAGCGTACGACGCCGCCGATGAGGAACAGCGATTCGTCAGGCGCGTACTGCACGCGCGCCGTCGTCACCATCGGGCCGGTGACATCCTGCCGCAGGTCGAGCGCGACGGTCACTCGGCAATCGATCGTGGGGCGCAGATGGGTCTCGAAGCTCGACCAGTAGTCACCGCTCGTGCCGATCCCGCTCCCGGGCTGCGCGGTCACCACGGGAAGATCCATCTCCTGCACCGCGAGGCCCGTGAGATAGGTGCGTGGCAGCTCCGGATTGCGCAGCAATACGGCGAGTGCCTGGCTGAGCAGGCGTTGCTCCTGCTCCTCCGGTTCCGCGCCGCCTCCATTCACCGCGGCAAAGCTCCACGCGCTCACCACGTACGCGCATTCCACGCGCGACGGCGCACGCTCCACCGTCACGCTACCGTCGGCGTTCGGGCGGACTCGACGCTCGTTCGTGCGGAGCTCCCGGTTCTCCGACACCTGGTAGAGATAGACGTCCAGCACGAGACCATTGCCCATCCCGCGCCACTCCGAATCCGGCGCTCCGAGCGAGATCGTTGCCGCCTTGAGCTCCGAGCCCGCGGCGGCTTCACCCGTGAGCATCGCCTTGAGCGACAGCGAGAGATCCTTGATCACGGCTGCGACTCCGCCCGGAGCAGATGTCCGAACGCACCGAACTGCTCCTCCACGCATACCTGGCCAAGCTTCTGAAACTCGCGCCGCGCGGCCTGCACCAGGTGCGGCATGCCGATCGCGCCGCCTTCCCGCGCCGCGAGATAGGCGGCGCGGAGGGCGATGTTGCGGATGTGTCCTCCGGAGAAGTCGAACTGCCGCGCCATGAAGGCGAGGTC
>DASSIC010000180.1:0-3326 GCA_035692325.1 Gemmatimonadaceae bacterium
CTTGAGCTCGGGCACGTAGCGCTCGGCGGGATCGTCGAGCGAGAGCTTCCCGTCGTCGCGCAGCTTGAGGACGGAGAGCGCGGTGAAGCTCTTGGTCATCGACGCGATGCGGAACACCGAGTTGGTGTCGACCTTCGCGCCGGTCTCCACGTTGCGCACGCCGGCGACGCCGATGTGGACGACCTTGCCGTCGATGACGATCCCGTAGGCGATGCCGGGGACCTTCGCGCGATTGGCGAAGGTGGACATCAGGGAGTCGATCACGTCGAACCGCAGGCGCGCCGAAGAGACGACATGAGGGCCCCCCAGATCCTCGCGCCACGCCGCGATCGTCACGGCGGGCGTTTGTGCAAGCTGCGTCGAGAGCAACAAGGTCGAGGCGAATGTAATCGGCATCATGTGTCGCTCCGGGTCGTCAGGGTGGCGGGATGGAGGCGCGCGGCGCTGAGACCACCGGTCGATTGCGTGTAGGCCAGCGAACGCGCAGTATTGAATCATGTCCGGCACGCTGCGTGACCGCTTTACAGCAGTCAGCGCTGTCCTTCGGCGAACTCCCGAGATGCAGCCCGTCTCCGTCATGCGCGGAATCGGCTTCGCCGCTCAGTGGTATGGACTGAAGCGCCGCCTGCTCCGGCGCCGCATCCGCCGATCCCCACTCGACGCACGATTTGACTGGGTGACGACAGACGACTACGCGGTAGCGTGGCCGCGCGCAGCATCACTGTATCCACTCGAATCGGACGTCCTGCAGCTTCAGGCCCCGACGAACGGTCACTACTACTACGGGCTCGCCACCGTGCGGCCAGGTGATCACGTGCTCGACGTCGGCGCATGTGAAGGCACCTTCGCGCTCGATGCGATCCACCGTGGTGCTGTGCTCGCGTACTGCATCGAGCCATATCCCCTCATGGCCGACGCGCTCAGACTCACCGCGGCGCGACACGGGCTGACGGACCGCCTGCTTGTCCGCGACATTGCGCTGTCGGATAATGACGGGCCCGTGCATTTCCTGACGAATCCGGACAATCCGACAACCGGCTTGCTCGCCGCGCACGCAACCGGCCAGGAGTCGCCGACGGCAGAAACGCGCCGGGTCGAAGCCCTGTCGCTGGACGTCTGGGCTGAACGCGAGGATCTCGCGCGGCTCGACTTCGTGAAGATTGACGCAGAAGGTGCTGATGCCGCGATCATCCGGGGCGGGCGGGAGACTCTGCGTCGATTCCATCCCGACATCGCGGTGACGACTTATCATGCGGTCGACCACTGTCGGGAGATCAGCGAGGAGCTCCGTGCGCTCGGGTATCGACTGCATGTGCGTGGCTGCGCTGTGTTCGATGGCATCGCACGTCCCATGATCGTCCAGGCGAGCACGCGGAACTGAAGTTGTCCTTGGCTGCCCGCGTATGCAATGCCGGCAAACACGGCTCGTTCGAAACGGCAGGTGCGCAGAGGCGGCTCGCGGAATCGATGCTCAGAACGTCATCATCCTGATCCCCACCGTCGACTTCCCCTTCGCCTGCACGAGCCATGGAATCGGGAAGGGCGCGAGCCGCATCTGGAGCGGCGACAGGATCCGCTCCAGCACAAGCACCTCGTCCCGCGCAGCGAGCCAGGCCTTCTCCGTCGCGTCGTCGATGATGTGCATCGCGACGTTGCCGTCGTAGTCGTCCCCCATCGCCACCAGCGGCGCGAGCGCGGCGCGCCAGGTCGAGTCGACGTGCGCCTTGTATCGGATCTGTTCCTTCTTCAGCGAGTCGCTCTGGTCACGCGTCACGAGCAGCGAATCGCTCTCGTCCAGGATCGCCTCGTACGGATCGGTCACGTTGCGGCGCAGCTTCGCGACCATCGAGTCGACGTCCATCCGCGGGCCGGCATGCCCGCGCCGTCCAGGATTCATCAGCCTGCCCGCCAGCTGCTTCATCATCGGCTCGCCGAGGTCGAAGCTCAGGTCGAGGGTGATCCGAAAGGGCACCGCCGCAATTCGACGCGTGGACTCGGTGCTGCCGAAGCGGGGGTTCACCTCGTACTGGAAGCGCTTCGCCGTGGGGTCGAAGCCGCGCACGGTGAGCAGCGTCGGATCGGGGAGCGCACCGCCTCCCCATCCATGCAGGCCGTTGCTGCCGTGCAGGAGCTGGTCGAGCCCGCCGGCCGGATTGGTCAAATGCAGCACGGCATGGAACTGCCGACGCGTGAACCCGAAGCGATTGTAGATGCCGATGCGCGCATTGATCATCGACGTCCATGGCCCGCGACAGCTGTTCTGCTCCGCCGCGCGTCCGAGCTGCGCCATCAGACACTCGCGCGCCCCACTCGGCGCACCGGCGAGCAGCGCGCGCATGTCGCTCGCCACCTTCGCATCGCCGACGCGAGCGGGATCGAACACGAACGCGCGGTCGTTGCCCAGGCCGTCGCCATTCACGTCGCCGTTGATGCGCGGCGTGTACGGCAGCCCGGAGCTGAACCGGGCGTACAGCGCGATGTTCATCCCGCGCGGCAGGCGATCGGTGCCCAGCGACGCGATCACCTGATGCCGCACGTCGAAGTCGCCGGGCGCTCGCTGCATCTCGAGCGGACTGGCGAAGGTGCCGCCGTCGAAGCCGCGCGAGCGCGCGCTGATGCCGCCGAGCGTGTACGCGAGGCTGTAGTAGATCTTGCCGTACCCCTTCGGGGACAGCGTCGCCGTCACCTGGCGGCTGGTGGAGCGCAGATCGCTCACGCTCGTGATCACACGCCCGAAGGTGCGATCGACGCGCGCCTCCACCGGCGACACGGCGCCAGACGTGGCAGAGATGGACGACGGCGCCACGAAGACGGGGCGATTGCCCTCTTCGGCGAGGGTGAACTGCGGCGCGCCGGAGAAGTTGCGATCGACGATGCCGGCCTGATCGAGGTTGAGCGAGTAGACGCCGTCCACCATCACGCTGAACGGCCCCACCTCCTTCACCGCCGCGAGATTCCCGCGCCAGCTCCTCGGCGCACCATACGAACGGTCGAAGGCGCGCACCGTCGGCGACGCGTCGGTGAAGATGGGAGGCGCGCCGCCGGCGCAGGTGGTGGGCAGCGTCGCCGGATCGGTGAGATAGTCATTCCACTGCGGCACTGGCGCCGCTGCGCCGATGCACGACAGGCGTGACACGCCGCCAGGCAGCCCGTTGGCGACGCTGGCATCGGCGAGCAGGGTGGATGGAAGCAGGTTGCGGAACTCGCCGATTCCGCCGCGCAGCATCATCGTCGGCGCCAGTGACTGCGTGCCGTACGACGTGAACCGGTACCCGCGCCCCGGACTGCCGCCGAGGTACCAGGTGAAGCCGAGCCGCGGACTCACG
>DASSIC010000181.1:0-2767 GCA_035692325.1 Gemmatimonadaceae bacterium
GGCCCGGTTCGTGATGAGCCGGGCGAGGGCGGCCGCTATCGCGGCGGGATCGCGCTCCGGCACCACCGCAGCCGTCCGCCCGTCCTCCACGACCGACCCGATGCCCCCGGCGGTCGTCGTAATGACCGGCGTCCCGGAGGCGAGCGCTTCGAGCACGACATTCGGCAGGCCGTCCACGTTGCCGCTGTCGTCGCGCACGGACGGCACGACGACGACGTCGGCGGCCATCAGCCATTCGGCCACGCTGTCCTGCGTCTGGTTCCCAAGAAAGCGCACGCGTTCGCCGACACCTGCCGCGCGAGCCCGCTCGCGCAACTCCGCGTCGAGCGTGCCGTCGCCCGCAATCACCAGCACCATGCCGGGCGTCTGCGCGAGGCCGTCGATGAGGTATTCGAACCCCTTCTTCCGAACGAGCCGTCCCGCGGCGAAGGCCAGCGGCACGTCGGCCCCGATGCCGGCCGTTTCGCGCGTCGAGGCGCGGCGGGATGAATCCGGACGAAACCGCAGCGTGTCCACGCCGTAGGGCACGGTTTCCAGCCTGGCGGGATCTGCGCCGAGCGCCACGGCGCGATGGGCGAGGTCGTCGCTGCATGCCGTGACGAACCCGGCGCGGCCAAACGCGAAGCGTGCGGCTGCGCGCGCGGGTGCCACGGTTTCCGCGACGTACACGTCGGAGCCGTGCAGGCTGATGACGAGCGGCAGCGACGGCGCGGCCGTCGCGGCAGTGACGCCGCCTGGTATCACCCAGTGTCCGTGCATGACCGTCGCGTGGGTCTTGCGCGCGACTTTGCCAGCGGCCCGCCATCCCGCCGCCAGGGCAAGCGGCGCCGCCGCATAGGCCGCGCCGCGCAGGCTGACGTCGGCGCGCATGGCCGCGGCGTACCCGAAGACGTTCAGCGCGCGAACCGGCGCGTACTTGTAGAAATGAAAGCGCACCCCGTCTTCCTCCGCGCCTCGCGCAACGAGCGGGTGCCAGGGCGCCACGATGTGGACCTCGTGGCCGCGGGCCGCGACGGACTTCGCGATCGGTTCCATGAAGGTGCCGACGCTGTCGCCGGGGAAGCGCGGATACGACGTCGTCACCATGACGATCACATGGTGCACGGACGTCAGCTCTTCGAGCCGCGGAACATCAGTCTCCACGGCGTGATCACCGACTCGACGAGCACGCCCGTCGAGAGCTTGGACTGGCCCTGCTTGCGCTCGACGAAGATGATGGGGACTTCGCCGATGCGGAACCCGTGGCGTGTCGCTTCGAACAGCATTTCGACGAGGAACGCGTAGCCGTCCGAGACCATCGCCCCGAGCGGCATCTGTGCGAGCGCGTCGCGGCGCCAGCAGCGGAAGCCGCTCGTGCAGTCACTCGGCGACAGGCGTGCCACGGCCCGGATGTACCGGTTGGCGAACGTGCTGAGGATGATGCGGTGCAGCGGCCAGTTGACGACGCTGATGCCTTGCAGGTAGCGCGACCCGATCACGACGTCGTACGAGGCCGTCGCTGCTGCCATGGCCGGCAAGTACTGCGGATCGTGCGAGAGGTCGGCGTCCATCTGGCAGATGACGTCCACGCCGTCCTGGGCGAGCGCATGCTGCAGGCCGTCCACGTACGAGCGCCCGAGGCCGCGCGGACCGGTTCGGTGCATCACGTCCAGCCGTCCCGGATGATCGCGCGCGAGCCCATCCGCGACAGCGCCCGTTCCATCCGGCGATCCATCGTCAACGACGAGGACGCGGTAGCCGGGATACGCCAGCACCTGGTTGACGAGCAGCGGCAGGTTATCCCGCTCGTTGTAGGTCGGGACGACGACAAGGACATTCATGACGCAAGGGAGCGGCTCGCCAGGGCTGCGGCGCAGACGATCAAGGTCGGATCGATCACGGGAATCCTGAACCGTTCCTGGGGAAAGAAGACCAGGCATACGAGAACCGACGACGTCGCCAGCAACAGGAGCGCCGTCGGACGTCGCCGACTGGAAGCGAGCAGCCTGCGCGCGCCAGCCACCGCGAAGGGCAGCAGCAGCAGGTACGACGCGAGCGAGGCGGCCATGTACTTCGTAGAGTGTAGCGTATAGGAGGGCCCGATGGGCACGACCGTATAGAAGGCCTTTCTCGCGACAAGGCCGAGCCACCAGCCCGGGCGCTCGAGGATGTGGCCGATCGCGTCGCGATAGTAGAGCGGTTCGAGTTGTTCGGCGGTTAAGCCCGGATGGGATGCCCGAAACGCGATCTCCGCTCGCTTGATGTCCGGGTTGGCGGCCAGGTCTCCTTCGCCTCGGGCCAGCGGATGGTTGCCCGTCCAGAACGTCACGCCGCCTTCGGAAGCGACCAGCACGAAACGTCCGTAGGTGCGGTAGTTCCGTATCGTCCACGGCGCGACAACCGTGAGCGCGGCGATCGCGAGCGCGACCGCGAGCGCAGCACGCCGCCGTGCAGTGAGCCACACGCCGGCCACCGGCAGGAAGAACAGCATTGCCGGCCGCACGAGGATCGCCGCGCCGCACAACGCGCCCGCGATCAGGGCCGTGGCCGTTGCCGGCCGGTGCGCGCCGGCCCGATCGAGCGCCCGATCGAGCAGCAGCACGGCCGCGAGCGCCACCGTGCTGTAGACGATCTCGCTGAGCACGTACGCGCAGATCCAGACGAGCGGTGGATACAGCGCGGCGATCCACGCGCAGAGCGCCGCCGCCGCCGCGCCGGCGAGACGCCCGGCGATGGCCGCGATCAACCACACGCCGGCCGCGCCGACGATCGACTGCGCGATCTTCAC
>DASSIC010000182.1:0-2928 GCA_035692325.1 Gemmatimonadaceae bacterium
ATCGCCCGAGAGCAGCATGGTGCGGCCGATCCCCTGCTCGCGCAGACGTGTCAGCAGCTCGGCGACATCCGGCCGCAGCGTGTCGGCGAAGTGCAGCACCGCGGCGAGCTGGCCGTCGATCGCGACGAAGGCGCGGAGGCCGACGTCGCCGTCGCGTGAGTGCATCTCGACGCGGTCCGACGGCACGTGCGCGGCGACGTAGCGGCGGCTGCCGACGTGGACGCGTCGTCCCTCGACCATGCCAGTGACCCCCTGACCCGCCGCCTCGAGCACCAGCGACGGCGCCGGGAGCGCTCCGCCACGCTCGGCCGCCGCGCGCGCGACGACGCGCGCCAGTGGATGGCTCGACACCTGCTCGAGCGCACCGGCGAAGCGGAGCACGTCGCCCTCGGGGATGCCATTCACCGTGACGAGGCGCTCGAGCGCCGGCTTGCCGACGGAGAGCGTGCCCGTCTTGTCGAACACCACGGCGGTGACGGCGCCGAGCTGTTCGAGCGCCGCGCCGGTGCGCACGATGATCTGCCGGCGGGCGGCGCGGTTGATCCCCGCCACGATCGCGACCGGTGGCGCGAGGATGAGCGGGCAGGGCGTCGCCACGACGAGCACGGCGAGCACCCTCGTCCAATCGTGACTGACGACGAACGCCGCCACGCACGCCACGGCTGTGAGCGGGGTGAACCACACGGCGTACCGCTCGGCGAGCCGCTGCAGCGGCGCCTTCGTGGACTGGGCGCTGCGCACCAGCTCCACGATGCGTGCATACTGGCTGGTCCGCGCCGGCGACGTGGCGCGCATGGTGAACGAGCCCGCGCCGTTCAACGAACCGCTCATGAGGTGCACGCCGGGGATGGCGGCGATCGGCGTGGGCTCGCCGGTGAGCGACGACGCATCCACGTCGGAAGTGCCGGCGACGACGACCCCGTCGCAGGGCACCAGATCTCCTGGCCGAAGCAGCAGCACGTCGTCCACGCCCACGACGTCGGCGTCGACCTCCTCCACGAGGTCGCCGTGCACGCGATGCGCATGACGCGGCGCCGCCGCTTCGAGCGCGCGCACGGCGGCCGAGGCGCGTCCCTCGGCGTACCGCTCGAGCGCCTCGCCCCCGGCCTGCATGAGCACGATCACGAGCCCGGGCAGCGGCTGCCGCAAGAGAATGGCGACGATGATCGCCGCGGCGGCGACGAGATCGGTGGCGAAGCGGCCGCGGCGCGCCGCGAGCAGCATCTCCCACACGATCGGCGCGCCAAGCACGATGAGCGCGATGAGCCAGCCTCGCGCCACGACATCGGTTGCGCCGGCGGCTCGGCCCAGCGCGCCGGTGACGATCGCGACGACCGCGAGCAGCGCGACGATGCTCGGTCCGCTCGCGACGATCGCGCGGGGCGGCACGATGTCCGCGACCGGACGTGCGGTCATCGCCTACTCCTGGCCCGTCGTCGCGGAGCGGCCCGTGATCTCCTGCACGTAGATGCCGAACAGGATGGTGCGATGCGGCACCGGATCCTCGGGCGAGAAGGTCTCGGGGATGAGCGTCATGAGAAGATCGAGCGCACGGCCGTAGAGCCCGGGCGTGCTCGCTTCGGGATCGAGCAGGTAGAAGCTTCCCTTCGCGACCACGCTCGTCCAGTCGAACAGGGCGTGCACCTCGTCCACCTCGAACGCGCACCACGGATGGTGCGAGAGGGTGGACAGCTTGGTGCCCATGCTCGTCCGCCCGAACAGCCAGTCGCCGTCAAAGACGTAGTGCACGGGCTCGATGTCGATCCGGTCGTGCAGGGCGTAGGCGATCCGCCCGACGCGATGGCGCGCGAGCAGCGTGCGCGACTCGGCGGTCTCGAGCGTCTTGAACGTCGGCGCGGCGGCTTTCATGGTTCACCTCACTTTGCCTGAAGTAACCCCAGTCTGAGGCAGAGCTGCACGTAGTCGGCGCGGTGCGAGAGGCCCATCTTCTCGGAGATACGCTGCTTGTACGTCTCCACCGTCTTTGGGCTGATGAACAGCTTCTCGCCGATCTCGGACGCGGAGTATCCGCCCGCGACGAGGACCAGCACGTCCCGTTCGCGCTCGCTCAGCTGCTGGTAGCGGTCGCGTTCCTCCGCGTGCTCGGAGCGTCGCGACATCGCGCGCGCGAGCGCGCGCGATGCCGAGGGCTGCACGTACACGTCGCCCGAGGCCACGGCGCGAATGGCATCGGCCAGCTCGCGGTCCGCAGCGTTCTTCACCAGATAGCCCGCCGCGCCGGCCTCCAGCAGGTTGACGAGATACTCGTCCTCCGTGTGCATCGTGAGGATCAGCACACGCGTCGTCGACTGCGCGGCCACGAGCAGCTTGGTGGCCGTCATGCCGTCCATCTGCGGCATGTCGAGGTCGAGCACCGCCACCTCGGGCCGAAACCGCTCGATCAGCGTCACGGCGTCACGACCATTCGTGGCTTCGGCGACTACCTCGATGTCCTTCGTCGCTCCGAGGAGGGCCTTCAGACCGGCGCGTACGACGAGGTGGTCGTCGGCGAGGATCACTCGGATGACGTCGGGCGGCTGCACTTTGGGCATGCGCGAGGCGGGCCAGGGGCTGGGAAGGGGAGCGCCGCCGGCGAGCGGCGCTCCTTCGAAGATCGCGGTCGGCTTCATCTTACTTCCCCACAACGAGTGCCGTCACCATCCCGAACATGCCGTGGTCGCTTTCGGCGTGCGGGAGGATATGGCAGTGGAAGGCCCAGGTGCCGGGGTTGGTGCAGTTCACGACCACGTCCCACCGTTCCCCCGGGGCGATGTTGAGGGTGTCGCACTTCCAGGGCGCCGGCACCGGCCAGCCGTCCTTGGCGATCACCGTCTGGTGCATGCCGTGCAGGTGCATGGGATGGATCATCATCCCCTCGTTCATGTAGCGGATGCGCACCTTCTGTCCGAGCTTGGCCACGATCGGCTC
>DASSIC010000183.1:0-2161 GCA_035692325.1 Gemmatimonadaceae bacterium
CTTCGGCACCGCCCTCTGCTTCGCGCTGAACGGCGTCTCGTTCCTCGTCGTCATCGTCGCGCTGCTGTCACTCGCCATCAAGCACATCCCGCAGACCGAGCGCAAACCGATCCTGCACGATCTGAAGGGCGGCGTGACCTACGTCCGCAGCCAGCCGGCGATCGTCGCGCTCACCGTGCTCGCGTTCCTCACCACGTTCCTGGGCCTGCCGCTGCTGACGTTCCTGCCGATCTTCGCGCGCGATATCTTCCACGGCGACGTCGGACGTTACAGCGTGATGCTGGCGTTTTCCGGCGCCGGGGCGGTCGTCGGCGCGCTCGTCGTGGCGTGGCTGGGGCACTTCAAGCACATGGGGCTGACGCTGCTGCTCGTGCAGCTCGCGTTCGGCGGGCTGATCACCGCGTTCGCGCTGTCGCGGGTGATGTGGCTGAGTTATCTGCTGCTGTTCCTCGACGGCGCGGCGCTGCTGGTGGTCTTCTCGATGACCGCCTCGCTGGTCCAGCTGATCGTGCCGGATCACCTGCGCGGCCGGGTCGTCAGCATCTACATGGTCGCGTTCCGCGGCGGGATGCCGCTCGGGAGCCTGGCGGGCGGGTACGCGGCGAGCCTGACGTCGGCGCCGTACGTGCTCGCCGTCAACGGCGCGCTCGTCTCCTTCGTGGCACTCTACTTCCTGGCGCGCAGCCACGGCGTGCGGGAACTGTAACCGGTTCTACAGGGTTCTACAGGGTTCTACGGGGTTCTGCCGCGTCCAACCGCCAGTCGCCAACCGCTAGCCGCCAACCGCTACGTCCTGAAAATCCAGAACACTCCCAGCGCAATTGACGAGAGCGCCATCGCGCCGCCGGCGGCCCGGCCCAGGCGTGCGACGACGCGCGCGGTCATCAGGCCGGCGAACGCGACGCCGAAGAGCGACATTGAGAGCAGGATGCCGGCGGCGAATACGGCGATGAGACCGAGGAGCATCGGCACGGGAGCTGCGCCGATGCGATCGCCGAACGGCGCCAGCACGGTCAAAGCCCGCAGGCTGCTGACGGCGAACGCGGCGCCGATAATCGTCGGCACGTACGAGTGCGCGCCCGGCATCGGGTGCCGCTCGCGCCGCCCGATGTGCAGGTGCCAGTGCGGGGCCTGTTCGTGTCCGTGCAGGTGCGTGTGACCGTAGACGCGGCCCGCGCTTACGCTCCACAACGCAATCGCGCCAAGCACGATCAGCAACAACCCTCCGAGCAGCTCGCCGCCGCGCTCGACCACGAGCGGAAGCGACCATCCAAGCAGGATGATCGCGCTGGCGCCGAGCGCCAGCAGCACCGCATGCCCCACCGCGAAGCGCACCGCCACACCGAAGGCGCGCGCGCGCGCGACCGCCGGCGATTCCCCGCCGGGACCAAGCGACAGCGCCGCGATCGCCATCAGGTGATCGGCGCCCAGACCGTGGATGAATCCAAGCGCGAGCGCTGAGGAGAGGAGAATCAGGGCCGTCACTCGTGCTTTTTCACCGCGGCAGGGACGGCTCCCTGGAGCGCGAGCGTCCATGTGACCGGCACGCTTACGGGGGCGTAGCAGATCGACGTGTCGCAGGCCTGGTATTTCAGCGTGCCGTTGACAGTAATCGTGGAGTTCCCCGTGCCAGAGCCCTTTGCGAGCGCGCGTTTCGCGATCGTCACGTCCTGCACGATTCGAAACGGCTTGGTATAAACAAGGTGCGTCTCTCCCAGCTCTTTCACTTCCAGCTTCTCCGCCGCCGGAAACCGCGCAGTCTCCGCCTTGACCGCGTCGTGAGCCGCGAGCGTGAGGGACACCGGAATGAAGTCTTTCTGTCCGGGGGCGTAGACGTGCATGTCCGGCTTCGGCACAATCTCGACGACGAGCGAGACACGCGCGCCGGGCGCGACCGTATCAGCCGACGCCACCGTGGCCACCGTCAGATGCTTCGTGGTCGTCGAGTCGGCCGAAAACGCGGCGCGCGCGAATGTCCCGGCCGTCACAATCCCGACCGCGATCGTCCAGGTGAGTGCTCGCTTCTTCATGCGTCCTGCGATTGTACACTGCCACGGACGAACACGGGCCACGGATAGACACGGACAAACACGGACAACGAACAAAGACAGAGGGGGTCGTCCATATACAAAAAGAGGGGCGGAGCCTCGGCTCCGCCCCT
>DASSIC010000184.1:0-5623 GCA_035692325.1 Gemmatimonadaceae bacterium
ATGAGCACGATCGGGAGAGCGGGCCACCGCGCGCGCACCTGATGCGCGAGCTGTCGGCCGTCCACCGATGGCATCGCGATGTCCGAGAGCAGCAGCGCGAACGACCCCCCGGCCGCATCCAACGTCGCCATCGCCTTGGCGCCGTCGGCGACCTCGACGACATCGTAACCAGCCGCATCGAGCATGCGTCGCACCCCGTGGCGAACGGCGGCATCATCCTCGGCCAGGAGGACGCGGCCACTGCCTCGCGGCACGCTCGAGGCGTCGGCATCCGATGCGTCGGGACGGGGCGAGACCGCGACATCCGGAGGGAGCGATGGCAGGAAGATGCGGAACACGCTGCCCACGCCCACCGTGCTCTCGACCGACACCGCGCCTCCTGACTGCTCCATGATGCCGTGCACGGTGGCGAGTCCCAGGCCGGTGCCGCGCCCCACCTCCTTCGTCGTGAAGAAGGGGTCGAAGATGCGCCGCATCGTTTCGGCGTCCATCCCCTTCCCCGTATCGCGCACGACGATCGTGGCGAAGCGCTCGGCACCAGGCGAGGCGGCCCGCGCCGCCGCGGGCGCCTCCGCGGCGGGGACGAGCGACGTTTCGACGGTCAGCGTCCCGCCGTCCGGCATGGCGTCGCGCGCATTGACGACGAGATTCATGATCACCTGCTCCAGCTGCCCACGGTCCGCCAACACCGTTCCGACCATGGGCCCGAGGGTAGCGACGATCTCGATCTCCGGACCGATGAGCCGTCGCAGCAACGCCTCGGCGCCGCGCACCACGTCGTTGACGCCGAGTGGCGCGGGCTGGAGGACCTGGCGGCGGCTGAACGACAGCAGTTGGCGCGTGAGCGCCGCGGCGCGATCGGCCGCCTGGCGAATCTCCAGCACGTCACGCGACAGCGCCTCGTCGGCGTGGACTTGCGCCAGTACCAGCTCGCTGTAGCTGATGATGACGGTGAGCAGATTGTTGAAGTCGTGCGCGACGCCTCCAGCGAGACGGCCGACCGCCTCCATGCGCTGCGCGTGGCGGAGCTCTTCCTCGAGACGCACGCGGGCGGTGACGTCGCGCGCGACCGTGAGCGCGGCGACGGCTCCCTGGTAGGTGAACGGGATGGACACCGACTCCACGTCCACCGTGCCGGCGCCGTCGAGGCGGAGCATGGTGTGGTGCGCGAGGGGCACGGGCCGGCCGTCGTGGAGAGCGCGCATGCGGGTGTCGATCGTCTCCCGCGATCGCGGCGTCGCGAGCGTGGAGAGCGACACGCCGACGAGGGCAGCGCCGTCGCGCGCGCCCAGCACCTCCGCCGCGGCGCTGTTGGCGAACACCACCTTGCCGTCGGCATGCACGAGCAGCGGATCGGGGAGGAGCTCCACGAGCCGGCGATACCGTTCCTCGCTGTCGCCGAGCAGCGCAAAGGCGCGCTCGCGCTCGTCGGCCACGCTGCCGACGAGCAATCCGGTGAGCGCGAGCATCCCGATGAACGCCTGGACTTCCAGCCCCTTGGGCGCGACGAGGGCGCTGCCGTGCACGAGCCAGACGGCGCCGACGGTGAGCACGACGTTCGCCAGCGCCGCGATGCGGGCCCCATGCGCGAGCGCGATCCATCCGAGCGGCAGGAAGCAGAGCGCGAAGGCGAAGAATCCCACACTCGGCGCCAGCGCCGCGGCAACGACGAGGGCGACGGGGATGCTCAGCAGCTGGAATGAGAGCGCGGCCGACCATCGCCGCCGAAGCCGGCCGATGGTCGGCGTGAGCGGGGTGCTCGTCACCCTGGCGAGCCAGTACGAGGCGACGATCATCGCGGGGGCCAGTGCGATGACCGCCACGACGTCGCCGATCCAGAAGCCGCGCAGGAGCAGCAAACCGTCCGGGTGGAGCATGCCCGCGACGCCGAGCGAATCGAGCGTGTTGAACAGCGCAGCGACACCGCCGGCGAGGACGAAGACCGCCCCGAATCGCGCGACGTCGACCGGCGTGGAGAAGCTGCAGTCGAAGGGCCGGTGCTTCAGGAAGCGCGCGGCGATCCAGTAGATGGCCTTCAGGACGGCCGACACCGCCAGCGCGCGCCAGAGCGGCTCGTAGGTGACGGGCTGCCATGCGAGCACTGCACTCGACGCGATGACGATCGGTACGAGCGCGCGGACGCCCCACATGATGCAGGCGGCGGCGAGGAGTGCGGCCGGTGGGTACCAGGCGCGCACGCCGGGCCCCAACTCCAACATCGGGCCGGTGCGCGCCAACAGGATCCAGCCGAGGAAGAGCCCGCCAGCAATGCGCATGTCCCACCCCGGCACGCGTGCGGCCGGCGCTGAAACGGGACGGTCGGCGGGGCTGTCCATTCGCGTGGGGTGGAAGCGTGCCGGTGCACCCACGGAGCAGCCCGGGGATGTCGCGGTGGTGGGATGATGACAAGGGGCGCGGCGGCGCGCCGTTCTGAGGACGACCGAGCGTCGCGCGAGATTCGCGACGGGCATCGCTGGGATGCCATGGCGTCGGCGCCGGACGGCCTGCCCGCGCGGCGCATCGTGATTTCCGGATGGAGCGTATCGGGATCGAACCGATGACCTCCTGCTTGCAAAGCAGGCGCTCTCCCAGCTGAGCTAACGCCCCGGAACTTGCAGACAACGCAAGGTAACGCGCCACGCCCCGAGGGAGAAGCGACCATGCCGACCACGCCCGCCGCCGACGCCGCAACGCAGAAGATCACCATCCGTTGCGCGTCGTGCGCGAAGTGGAACCGCATCGATGCGAGGCGCGCCGGCGATGGCCCCAAGTGCGGCAACTGCGGCACCCCAATCGCGCTCGACCACCCGGTGCTGCTGGACGACGACAGCTTCGATCGCGTGCTCGCCGGCACCGACGTGCCCGTGCTGGTGGACTTCTACGCCGACTGGTGCGGCCCCTGCAAGATGATGGCGCCGGCGGTCGAGGAGCTGGCGCGGCGCACGATCGGCCGCGCGGTGATCGCGAAGCTCGACACCGATGCCTCGCAGCGGACGGCGGGACGATTCCAGATCCGCGGCATCCCCACGAGCATCGTGTTCCGCGGCGGCCGGGAAGTGAAGCGGCAGGCGGGCGCCGTACCGCTGGCGGTGCTCGAAGGGATGCTAGCGGAGCTATAAACGGTGAACCGTGATCCGTGAACGGTGAACGGTGAACGGTAACGACGAAGGACACACCGGACTCAGTCTGGTGTGCCCTTCTCGCTTCTACGGTTCACCGTTCACCGTTCACCGTGCTCTCATTCGTGCGCCGGCAGCGGCTCCATCGTCTCCGGGTTCACCGGGACCTGCACCTCGTCGCGATAGGGCGACGTCATGAGCAGCACACGCATGCGCGGGAAGGCATTCATGAACGCGATGTAGCAGAGACCCCAGATGCCGACGTAGCCGAGGGTGATCGCGATCTCCCAGATGCCCATCGGCGCATGCGGCACCACGCCGTACAGCGACGGATAGACCTCGAGGTACCGCACCAGCCACATGCCGGCGAGGCTGATTCCGGTGAACAGCGCGAGCGTCGGATGGAAGGTCTTGGCCGCGCGCGACAGCAGGCCGAAGAAGGGCGCGAAGAACACCATGATCACCGCCGCCACGGACAGGCCCACCCACGGCTCGATCAACCTAAGCCGCGGCCAGTGCGTCTCCTCGCCCATGTTGCCGTACCAGATGACCAGGTACTGGCCGAAGGTGAGATAGCCCCAGAACGCCGTGAAGGCGAAGCACAGCTTGCCGAGATCGTGGAAGTGGTTCTCGCCGATCAACGCGTCCGCCTGCAGGAAGCGGCGCCACGCGAGCACGAGCAGGGTGAACAGGGTGAGCGAGCAGAGCCACCCTCCCATGAAGAACCACCAGCCGTACAGCGTGCTCTGGAAGTGCAGCGAGAGACCCATCGAGAGGTCGAACGCGAGGATCGACCAGCCATAGCCGAACGCGAGCGCGAGAAAGACGGCCAGCTTGCCCTGGATGGAGTGCGTGCTGTGGAGCTCGCGCCGCTCGTCGCGGAAGCCGTTGCGCATCCGCGCACGCAGCCCCGCCGCCCACCTGGCGCCCGCCTCGGGCAGGATGCCGACGTCGAGCCGCACCGAGGTGTAGATGAACCACAGCGACAACGTGGTGATGACGAGGAAGGAGAGCAGCACGCGCGCGCTGAGAAAGCCGGCGTTGTACCAGGTCACCTTCTCCGGCACGGGCGGCGCCTCGTGCGTCCATGGGAAGATGTGCCCCTTGCCGAGCAGCACGCTGATCAGGAGCATCAGCAGCGCGATGGGCAGGAATGCGACGTAGCCTTCCATGAAGCGGATGATCGGCCGCGACCACCGCGCCGTGGTGATGCGCTGCACCGCCACGAACATCACGCCACCCGACGAGAGCGCCGTGAAGTAGAGCCAGTTGAAGTGGTAGGCGCGCCACGCACGATCGGGATCGACGAACAGCCCGACGAGGAAGGCGAGCACGCCGATGGCCGCCAACACGAGGCAGGTGGTGCCCAGCGCCTTTGGCAGCGGCTTGCTGTACGTCGCGACGAGCTCGTCGCGCGTCGGGACGGGTAGAGGATGCAGGCTCACCGCTCGCCTCCGGTCTTCGGCGTCGTCGTGGTAGGGATCACCGGGCGCGCACTATCCGCCGCTGCCGGCGCATGTGCCGAATCCGTCGGCGCGGGCGCCGCGGGGGTGCTCGCGGCGCCCGGCATCGTCACACCGCCGCGCGAAGGTCCCGCCTGCGCACCGGCGTGATGCCAGTAGGGCGAGGGACGCGTCGGTCCCATCTGCGAGTAGCCCGGCACCTTGTCGCCGGTCTCGCCTGGGAGGCCAACCGGGCCGACCGCGACCTGATACTTGCCCTGGAGTCCGCGGATGTAGTTCACGACGTCCCAGCGATCCATCTCCTCGATGCGGTTGTACGACGGCATCGCGCCGCGTCCATTCCGCATGATTCCCCAGATGTAGCCGTCGGTCCGCGCCGCGGCCGCGGGGCCGTCGAGGGGCGGCGGGAAGATCGCCTTCGCGGCGAGGATGGGTCCGTCGCCCTTTCCCGCCTCGCCATGACAGACGGCGCAGTTGATCTGATAGTACATGCGACCGTTGTGCAGCGAGCGTGCATCCGCCGGCACCGGATTCGGGATCGCCGCCATCGAATCGATCGTGCCCGGCAGGGCGATGCGCGACACCGCGTAGCCCGGCACCGCACTTCCGTACACCGACACCGAGAACTGCGGGTTGCCCCGCATCGGGATCGTGTCGCTCGGCGACTCCCACGGATCCATCTTGGGCTGCTGCTTGAAGTCGGTGAACCAGGAGCAGGCGCCCAGCACCGTGACCACCGAGAGCAGGGCGAGCCGCTGCCCGCCGCGCTTGAGCTTATCGTTCATTGCGTACCTCGAGCGCGCCGTGCTGGCGCAGCAACGCGGCCGCCTCGGCGGCGCGATCGGGGCCGGCGACGACCCAGATGCCGTAGTCGCCGTGGCTGAAGCGGGGATCGTAGCCCACGGTCATCGTGAGCCGGGGGATGCGCGACAGCGCGAACATGCCGAACACCGTGGAGAGCGAGCCGAAGAGCACCATGATCTCGAAACCGATGATCGTGTACGGCACCCAGCTCGCCACCGGCTTGCCGCCGACGACGAT
>DASSIC010000185.1:0-5536 GCA_035692325.1 Gemmatimonadaceae bacterium
ACTCGTCGTAGAGGACAGCACCAAATGACCACCCGGCCGATCCGTGGGCTCATGACCTTCGCTCTCGTCTGCGCGGCACTCGCGCAGGCCGGCGCTCAGGATCCTCGTATCGGCAACAAGCTCGACGCTCCATCCCGCGCCGCCCTCCGGGCGCTCATCGATTCGGCGCGTGTGCAGGGACTGCCCGTCGAGCCGCTGTACGAGAAGATGGACGAGGGGCAGGCGAAGGGCGCCGACGGTCCGCGCATCGTCGCCGCCGTCCGCACCCTCACCCTCGAGATGGCCAGCGCGCACCGCGCGCTCGGGACCGTCGCCACCACCGACGAGATCAAGGCGGCCGCCTCGGCCATGCACGCCGGCGTCCCCGCCGTCGAGCTGGGGAAGATCAAGAAGCAGAGCGGCCTGCGCCGCTCGCTCACCATGCCCTTCACCGTGCTCGCCGACATCGTGTCGCGCGGCGTCCCGGTCGAAGCCGGCGTGAACGCGATCCGCTCCCTCGTCGGCGCCGGCGCCAAGGATGCGGACCTCAGCAAGTTCCAGCGGAACGTGAGCGTCGACATCGATCAGGGCGCTCCCCCCGCCGCCGCGGCCGAGACGCGCGCGAAGGCGGTGCCGGCGACCAAGCCCGAAGAGCAGCAATGACGGGATGACGAGATGGCGGGATGACGGAATGACGGAATGACGGGAAAAGGGCACACCGAGCCGATGTCGGTGTGCCCTTCGTGTTTCCCGTCCTCCCGTCCTCCCGTCCTCCCGTCCTCCCGTCTCCCGCCTTCCCGTCTTCCCGTCCCTCGGGGTACAATTCGAGACTCACATCCACCCATGAGCTCCATGCATCTCGTTCGTCACTCCGCGCTTGCGCTCGCCCTCGCTTTCGCCGCACCACTCGGCGCGCAGACCACCGGCGACCCGAGCCGGCTCACCGTCGAGCGCATCTTCGCCTCGCCCGACTTCCGCGGAGGGACCATTCCGCAGCCGGCGTGGTCGAGCTCCGGGAGCTCCTACATCATCCCGCGGCCCGCCAAGGATGGCGGCACCGAGCTGGTGAAGGTGGACATCGCCACCGGCGGCGAGACCGTCGTCGCCAAGGCCGAGCAGCTCGCCGCCGAGGGCAAGCGGCTCGAGGTCGAGGAGATCTCGCTGAGCGGCGACGAGCAGATGGCCATCCTGTTCCACAACTCGGTGCAGGTGTGGCGCAGCAACACGCGCGGACTCTTCACCGTGTACGACTTCCGCACCGGCAAGCTCACGCCAGTGTCGAGGAAGTCCGGGTTGCAGATGTTCGCGAAGGTCTCGCCCGACGGGAAGAAGGTCGCCTTCGTGCGCGACAACGACCTGTACGTGACCGACCTCGCCAGCGGTCGCGAGGACCAGCTCACGAAGGACGGCAGCGAGAACGTCATCAACGGCACGACGGACTGGGTGTACGAGGAGGAGCTCGGCCTGCGTGACGCCTTCCGCTGGAGCCCCGACTCGAAGCACATCGCCTTCTGGCGCTTCGACCAGAGTGACGTGCCGGCGATGCCGATCGTGAACGAGCTCGGGCTCTACCCGAAGGTCTCCACGCTGCGCTACCCGAAAGCCGGTGAGCCGAACTCGCGCGTGAAGGTCGGCGTGCTGCATCTCGGCCGCCCGCGGCCCACCTGGCTCGACGTCGGCCCCGATACCGGCCAGTACCTCGCGCGCATGGAGTGGGTCGGCAGCGACTCGCTCGTCGTGCAGCGGATGCCGCGCAAGCAGAACCAGGTCGACGTCATGCTGCTGAGCGCCGCCACCGGGCGCGGGCGCATCGTCATGTCCGATCGCGACAGCGCGTACGTCGACGTCGAGAATGGCGACCTGCGCTGGATGGGCACCGGCCAACGGCAGTTCCTCTGGCTCTCCGATCGCAGCGGCTGGCGCCAGCTCTATCTCTACGGCCGTGACGGCAAGGTCGTCCGACAGCTCACGACGGACGGCGTGGATGTCCTCGGCGTCGTCGGTGTGGACTCGGCCAACGGTTTCGTCTACGTGACCGCCGCCGCACCCACGCCGATGGAGCGCAACACCTATCGCGTGAAGTTGGCTGGTGGTGCCATGGAGCGCGTGACGCCGCAGCCCGGCACCCACTTCTTCAACATCAGCCCCGACGCGAAGTACGCGGTGGACATCCACTCCACCATCAGCGCCCCCGCGACGGCCACGCTGTACGCCCTGCCGTCGATGCGCGTCGTTCGCGTGCTGCAGGATAACGCGGCGTTGAAGTCGCGGCTCGCGCAGGTGGCCATGCGGCCGGCGGAGTTCATCAAGGTGCCGATGCCCGACGGGCTCGTGCTCGACGGCTATCGCATCGTGCCGGCGAACTTCGACAGCACGAAGAAGTATCCCGTGCTGATGTACGTGTACGGCGGCCCCGCCGCGCCGCAGGTGAGCGACGCATGGGGCGGTACGCGGCTCCTCTGGCACCAGATGCTCGCCCAGCAGGGATACGTCGTCGTGTGCGTCGACAATCGCGGCGCTGCCTGGCGCGGGCGCGAGTTCCGCAAGACGACGCAGTACACCCTCGGCGTGAAGGAGACGCAGGACCAGATCGACGCCGCGAAGTGGATCGGCCGCCAGAGCTGGGGCGACGCGAGCCGCATCGGCATCTGGGGGTGGAGCTACGGCGGATTCATGTCCGCCAACGCCGCGGGCCGCGGCGGCGACGTCTTCAAGGCGGCGCTCGTCGTGGCACCGGTCACCGACTGGAACCTGTACGACACGATCTACACGGAGCGCTTTCTCTGGACGCCGAAGGAGAACCCCAGCGGCTACCGTGATGGATCGCCCCAGACCTGGGTGAACGGCGTGAAGGCGCGCATGCTCATCGTGCACGGCACCGGCGACGACAACGTTCACCCGCAGAACACCTATCAGTACATCAACAAGCTCGAGGCGGCGGGGAAGCCCTTCTACATGCTTCTCTACCCGAACCGCACGCATTCCATCTCGGGCGGCAACACCTCGATCCACCTGTACAACTCGTTCACGCGCTTCCTGCTCGAAAACCTGTGATTCGGCCGCATGACTTCACCCGAGGGCGGCGAGCGATGCTCGCCGCCCTCGTGCTGAGCGGTGCTGTCGTTGGTTGCTCGACGACAATGTCATCCCGCACGAGCGAGCGCAGCGAGCGAGTGTCGGGATCTACTGTACCGATCTCGACGCCTGCTACTCGCGCCGAGCGCACGAACTACCTCGAGACCTCCCACTACGCCGACGTCGTCTCCTTCCTCGACTCGCTGAAGCTCCTCGGCGCGCCGTACGCCTTCGGCTCCATCGGCAAGACCTTCGAGGGCCGCGACATTCCGTACGTCATCGCGTCCCGCCCGCTCGTGAACACGCCGGCCGAGGCGCGCGCGACCGGCAAGCCGATCGTGTACGTGCAGGCGAACATCCACGCCGGTGAGGTCGAGGGAAAGGAAGCGCTGCTCGCACTGCTGCGCGATCTCGCCTTCGCGCCCGGCGCGAGTGTCCTCGACTCCATCGTCCTCATCGCCGTCCCGATCTACAACGCGGACGGCAACGAGCGGTTCGGTCCGCAGGAGAAGCAGCGCTCCGAGCAGAATGGCCCCGAGCTGGTGGGTCAGCGCCCGAACGCGCAGGGGCTCGATCTCAATCGCGACTACGTGAAGGCCGAAGCGCCCGAGACGCGCGCCTCGCTCGCGATGTTCGAGACGTGGGATCCGGACGTGTTCGTCGATCTCCACACGACCGACGGCAGCTTCCACGGTTACGCGCTCACCTACTCGCCGTCGCTCAACCCCGCCGCTCCGCTCGGTGACTACACGCGGGAGCTGCTGGCCGAGCTGCGCACGCGCGTGCGCGACCGGGAACACTACGAGACCTTCGACTACGGGAACTTCGCCGACGCCTTCGGGCGCGAGGTGAGCACGGACACGGTGCCGAAGGGCTGGTACACGTACGACCATCGTCCTCGCTTCGGCACGAACTACTACGGGCTGCGGAACCGCATCGCGATCCTCAGCGAGGCGTTCTCGCACGATCCGTTCGAGCGGCGGGTGAAGAGCACGTACGCGTTCACGCGGCAGCTGCTGTCACTGGTGGCGGAGCGGGGGCCCGAGCTGACCGAGCACACGCGAGTTATCACCCTGTCGCTCGACGAAATCCCGAAAATACCGCTGCGTGCCGCACTCCCGCCGACGGCACCGCAGCAGCCCGTGATCTTCGAGGTGCTTGCACGCACGGGGGACTCCTCGCGCACCGAGGCAGGCGTGCCGAAGGGGCTGCGCCGGACCGGTGAATTCCGCACGAGGCGCATGCCCGTGTTCGATCGGTTCGTCTCGACGCTCGACGTGCTCGAGCCCCTGGCCTATCTGGTGCGTGCCACGGATACGTCGATCGTGGCCCGACTGCGCCAGCACGGGATCACGGGCCGTCGATTCACGCCGGTGTCCGGTCCGACGGACGAGTTCGTTGTCGATTCCATCGTCCGCGCGCCCAGGGTCTTTCAGGGTCACAACGAAGTTCGCGTCGTCGGGCATTGGCGGCGTTCAGCCCAGTCGCCACGGGGTGAATGGCTCACGGTGCCGGTGGTCGCGCCGCTCTCCCCACTCGTGATGTATCTCCTGGATCCCGAATCGGACGATTCCTTCGCGAGCTGGAATCTGCTCGACGCCGGTCTTCAGGTGGGCCAGGTCTATCCCGTGCTGCGCGTCTCCACGCCCGACCGCTGACCGACCGGGGTCACCTGCTCACCGCACCATTCGGCCCAGATTACATTCCCACGCTCCTCCCGGTCCCACGCCGGTCGTCGTCGCTTCGAGGTCCAATGATCCGCAACACCCTGCTCTACCTCTCCAATCAGCCGCGCGTCTTCAAGTTCGTCCGCAACAACCGCCTCGCGAAGCACTTCGCCCGTCGCTTCGTCGCCGGCGAGACGGTCGCCGAAGCGCTCGCCGCCGTGAAGGAGCTCAACGCCAAGGGCATCACCGCCTCGCTCGACCTCCTGGGCGAGAGCGTCTACACCGAGAAGGAAGCCCGCGCCGCCCGCGACCAGTATCTGCAGCTGCTGGACCGCATCCGTGAAGCGAAGCTGGACGCCAACGTCTCGGTGAAGCTGACGGCGATGGGGCTCGACGTCGATCACGAGCTGTGCGTCGCGATCATGCAGGACATCCTCACCCGCGCCCAGCAGTACGACAGCTTCGTGCGCATCGACATGGAGTCGAGCGAGTACACGGAGCTCACGCTCGAGCTGTTCGAGGAGCGGCTCTATCCGCAGTACAAGGCCAACGTCGGCGTCGTGCTCCAGAGCTATCTCTATCGCACCTTCGCCGACGTGGAGCACATGAACACCCTCCGCGCGCGCGTGCGCATCTGCAAGGGCGCGTACAAGGAGCCGGCCAAGGTCGCGTATCCGGACAAGAAGGACGTGGACGCGAACTACATCAAGTGCATGCGCGAGCTGATGCTCAAGGGGAACTACCCGGGCATCGCCACGCACGACCCGGCGATGATCAACGAGGCCAAGCGCTGGGCCAAGGAGCAGGGGATCGGC
>DASSIC010000186.1:0-2271 GCA_035692325.1 Gemmatimonadaceae bacterium
AGTGAGGTGGCTGAAGTCGAAAGAGCCTCCGGCGGCATTCACCGGCACCCCATCAATCAGCACCTTGGTGTACCGACTCTCCCCGCCGCGAAGAAAGAGCGATGTCAGCGCTCCGTACGAGCCACTCTGCACGAGAGTCGCTCCGGGAACCTCGCGCAACGCATCCGTCACTCTCGTCACGCCCCTCGCTCGCAGATCTTCCCCCAATAGCACGGTGACCGGTTGAGTAACACTGCTCGCGGGCTTGGGCACCTTGGATGCGGAGACGACGACGGTTCTCAGCTGTGCCGTATCCGTGGCCTGACCGCGGGCGGGACGACCAGAAATCACGGCAGCAGCAAGGATAAAAGCGACGAGGGTGGGTTTGGCTGTCATAGATGTCCCGGTAGGAAGTCGGTCAGAGATTGAGCGGACGACGCAGTGGCACGAGCGCGGGAGCGCCGATAGCCGGGTCCCGGCTGATTACGACCGGCCAGCGATAAATCGACTCGAGCCGGTCGGCTTGCATGACATCAGCGGGTGCGCCGCTTGTCGCAACCTTTCCTTCGTCGAGCAACACGATGGTGTCGGCGAAGCGCGCGACGAGGTTGAGCTGATGGCTGACGAGCAGCACCGCGAGGCCCGATCGTGCGAGTGATGACAGCAGCTCGAAGATCGCCATCTCGTGCGCCACATCGAGAAACGTCGTCGGCTCGTCGAGAACGATAGCAGGAGTCTGCTGCGCCAGCGCGCGGGCAATGCGAACGCGCTGCCATTCTCCGCCCGACAGGGCGTCGGTGTCTCGCTCAGCCAGGTCGTCTATTCCCGCCTGAGTGAGAGCAGTCGCGATGGCCCGGTCGTCCTCACTGGCGGGCGCGCGCCACAAGCCAAGATGTGGGTAGCGGCCCAGCGCGACGTATTCACGAACCCGCGTGGGAAACGCGGCCTCTTCGCGCTGCGGTACCACGGCCACATCACGCGCCAACTCGGCGTACGACAGCGTGTTGACGTCGCGGCCGTCGATCGTGACCCCTCCGCCAATGACATCCGCCCGACGCAGCAGCGCTCGAACTATCGAGCTCTTTCCAGAGCCGTTCGGCCCGGCGAGCGCGGTGAGCTTTCCGCGCGGAGCGACGAAGCTTACTCCATCCACGGCGTTCCTCGGCGCGCGGTGGTACGAGACGACCAGATCGGTGACTTCGATCATGCCGTGCGCCTGAGCTGAACGAGGAAAAAAGGGACCCCCAGCAGCGCGGTGATGGCTCCGAGTGGAAGCTCCGTGGGTGCGGCGACGGTCCGAGCGGCAAGATCGGCGGCGACGACGAGCGTGGCTCCGACCAGCGCGGCAGCGACGATAAGTGGCCGGTGAGCGCGCAGGCCGAGTCGCCGCGCGATGTGCGGCACGACAAGCCCGATGAAGCCGACCAAACCGGCGGCCGAAACAGTTGCGGCAGCGAGCAGCGCGGCGAGCAGAAAGACGCGCCTCCCGGATCGCTCGGCATCAACTCCGAGCGACGCCGCGGTATCGTCGCCAAGCGAGAGAACATCGATCTCGCGCGCCCAGTAAACGAGTGCGCCGCCCGCGAGCAGAATGCTCACGGCAAGCCATGCCACGCGGCGCCAGGTCGCGTCGGCTGCCGACCCCATCATCCACCACAGCGCGCCGCGAACCGTGTTGGGTTCCGCGCTCGCGAGAGCAACCATGATTGCCGCATTCGCGAAGGCTCCGACGATCACGCCAGCGATGAGCAGCGTGCGCATGTCGCCCCGTGCGCCCCGTCCACCGACTCGGCTCACTGCAAGCGCTACGAACACGGCTCCGATTCCACCGGCGAAAGCAGCCAGCGTGACAACCGCATCACCCCTGATACCGAGCGCGAACACGATAACGGCTCCGACCGCCGCACCGCCCGACACGCCGAGCAGATACGGCTCGGCCAGCGGGTTACGAAGCGAGCCCTGCAGAGCGGCACCGCTGGCGCCCAGACCCGCTCCAACCAGCGCGCCGAGAATCACGCGAGGGAGTCTGAGGTCCCGTACAATCGCCACTGCCGTGGGATCGCCGACGCCGCGCAGTGCGTCGATGACCGCACCCAGTGATACCGAAACGGCGCCGCGAGCGACGCCAACCATCGCGATTCCAATCAGAGCCGCCGCGAGAGCCACCCAGTACCACGCGCGAAATCGCGTCAACGCACCACCCCGGGGTGCAGGAGATTTGCGAGCGACAGGGCAGCTTCGCCCAGCCGGACGGAAGGCCGCGCAACGACAACGGTGTCTACGACCAGGACT
>DASSIC010000187.1:0-4398 GCA_035692325.1 Gemmatimonadaceae bacterium
GCGACGAGACGACGCCGCCGGTGACGAAGATGAACTTGGTCGTGTGCTGTCGCGTCGTCGTCTGCATCAGCTCTCGCTCGGTGAGAAGGACATCCACTCTCGATTCGCCCGCTCCAGATCCGCTTCGGTATCGATGCCGCCGCGCAGCGGCCCGTCGATCACCGCCACGCCGATCCGCATTCCCGCCGCGAGGGGCCGCAGCTGCTCCAGCCGCTCGACGCGTTCGAGCGGGTGCGGCGGCAGGAAGACCCAGTGAGCGAGCGCATCGGGGGTGTAGGCGTAGACCCCGACGTGATGAAGCACGCGCGCCTCGAGCAGCTCGGCGTCCGCCGCGTCGCGGAGGAAAGGAATCGGCGCGCGAGAAAAATACATCGCGGCTCCGTCGTCGGCAGCAACGACCTTGACCGCATCGGGATTGGCGAGCGTGTCGCGGGAGGCGTGGGCCGCGGCGGTGCCAAGGGGGAAGCCGCGCTCTCGCACCTGGGCCAGCGCGCCGCGCACGGCGGCGCCGGACACGAAGGGCTCGTCGCCCTGCACGTTGAGGATCACGTCGAACTCACCGTCGAAGACGGTGCGGACCACTTCGGCGATGCGATCGGTGCCGGAGGGATGGTTCGAGGCCGTGGGAATCGCCTCGCCGCCCGCCTCCGCCACGATCTCGATGATCTCGTCGCTATCCGTGGCGACGACGACGTGGTCGGCGACGCGCAGGGCGCGGACGCGTTCGAGGACGCGGACGATGATAGGGACGCCGGCCAGCAGGCGCAGGGGCTTGCGCGGGAGGCGCGTCGCGCCCAGGCGGGCCGGGATGACGGCGAGCGTCCTCACGGGCGGCGCAGTGTGGGGCGACGACTGGATGCGCGCGCGACGCGCCGGCTATGGGATGCGCGCGCGAGGCGCGCGGCTGACGCAACTTTCACGCCAGTAAGATAGGACGCTGGCCGCCGTTCCGCAATTACGATGTCGATCAGAAGTGCGACAACGAGATCCCGACGCCGAACTTGCTCCCGCTCTTTCCCGCAACGGCGCGCGTGTACTCGAGCCGCAGCACGCTCAGGCCGATGCCGACGCCTACCTCATGCTGAAAGGAGGGAAGCGAGCCCACACCCGCGGAGCCAAAGGCGTCGCGGAGCGTCAGCACGGGGGAGCCCACGAGGGGCAGCACGATCGCATTGATCGGAATGAGGTACCGGCTCTCGAGATAGAGCAGCGACGTGCCTCCCTGCTCGAGCAGATCGAGCGTGGCCAGCGTGCCGCTTCCACCCAGGTAGGCATATCGCGCCGCCGGCGCCTGCGATCCCGCGGTGGCGACGCCGTGCGCGCGCACCTTCAGCAGATGCGTGCGAAAGGAGGGGAGCTGCACCTCCCCGTCGAGCGTGAACTGCGTGAACGTCGACGTTCCGGCGGGCGCGCTGAAGCCCTGCTCGACATCGACGGTGACGAGCGAGGTGGCGAAGCCGGTGCTCCGAAACTGCGCGCCCACGAGTGCGGAGCCGATGTCGCCCGGCTCCACGAGGGGATTGGGCCGCGTCATCCTGAGCGAATCGTCGTGCCCGAATGCGCTCCACACATTGCCCGTCGCCGAGATGGGCTTCACCCGCTCGAAGCGGCCGCCGACGTACGGCTCGAACGTGTACGCGTCCTTCTCGAACGTGCGCGTGACGCGCGCTTCGCCGAGATCGGCGCGGAAATAGTTGCGGGTATCGGTCCCGGACCAGATGGTGGTCAGCGAGTTGATCAGGTTCCCGTAGATCCACGCGTCGTTCGTGCGCGTGTCACGTGCAGCGCGCGCGACGAGCCGCCACGGCGCGCCCTCGCGCGTGCGGAGCTCCACCGAGGGATCCACCACCCCGAGCCGGCTCCGATAGGTGAGCAGCGGCTCGATCTCGACCGCGTGATCGCCGAACTGCAGCAGCACGCCGACGGGCAGCGACACGCCGTCCACGCGGTCGTACGACGGGATCTTCACGCCGTAGATCCCGGCGAGGCCGAACATCGGATCACTCCCGCTCTCCCCGCCGACGCGCAGACTGCGGTAGTCGAGCAGATAGCGCGCGCCATCGGGCTGCACGGCGTAGGTCTCGTCGCGCAGGCTCTGTACGCCACCGACGACACGGCCGAGCGTCGTCTCCGACACGGTGCCGCCGATGGCGACGGCGCGACCGCTCACGTCAACGCCGGGTCGCAGAAAGAGATCGGCGCCGACCACGACGACGTCGCCCTGCACGCGGCTCGCGAGATACGTGGGGCGCCCGAGCACGAGCAGGCTCGTCGTGATCGTACTGTCGCGCGGGAGCACGAGCGGCACCGTGCCGGCGAACAAGACGTGCGGGGCGGCGGCGACCTCGCGAACGATGGCCGCGCCCTGCCCTGCGCCGGCATCGCGAACGACGACGTCCTGGGCGCCCGCGGCCGCGGCGAACAGCGGCGCGAGAAGAATCGCGCGCCTCACGCGGCGAGCAGGTCGAGGAAGTTGCGCAGGAGCTGCTTGCCGTTGGGTGTGAGCACGGATTCGGGATGAAATTGCACCCCCCACACCGGGTGGGAGACGTGACGCAGCGCGTGAATCTCGCTCGGGTCGTCGGTCGCGGTCGCGGCGACCTGGAGCGACGCGGGCAACGACGCACGATCGACGATCAGGGAATGGTACCGACCCACCACGAGCGGCGACGGCAGGCCGGCGAACATGCCGGTGCCGTCGTGATCGATGCGGGAGGTCTTGCCGTGGACGGCACGTGTCGCGCGGACCACCTTGCCGCCGTACGCTTCACCGATCGCCTGATGGCCGAGACACACGCCGAGCGTCGGGATACGGTCGCCCCAGGCGCGGATCACGTCGACCGTGACGCCTGCCTGCGCCGGCGCACAGGGCCCGGGCGACAGCACGATCCCACTGGGCGCCAGCGTTCCGATCTCCTCGACGGTGACCGCATCGTTGCGGCGAACGACGACCTCCGCGCCAAGCTCGCCCAGATACTGGACGAGATTGTAGGTGAACGAGTCGTAGTTGTCGATGACGAGAAGCATGCGGCGCGGGTGCTGGGAGGTGCAGGTCCTTCGCTTCGCTCAGGACGACGGACGGGATCAGCCTCGGGGATGATAACTCCGATGCACCTGCCGGAGATACTCCCGGTCCACGTGAGTGTAGATCTGCGTGGTGGCGATGTCCACGTGGCCAAGCATCTCCTGGACCGCGCGCAGGTCGGCGCCCCCTTCCAGCAGATGGGTGGCGAAGGAATGCCGGAGGGTGTGCGGCGACACGTGCTTCGTGATCCCCGCGCGCTCGACGTGACCCCTGAGGATCTTCCACGCGCCCATGCGGGTGAGGGGCCGTCCGCGCGCGTTGAGGAAGAGGACGCCCTTCCCCTCGCCCTTCTCCAGCTTGGGGCGCAGCTCGCGCAGGTAGATGGCCGCCGCGCCGATGGCCGAGCGGCCGATGGGCACCAGGCGCTCCTTGCTCCCCTTGCCGAACACGCGCACGAGGCCGTCCTCGAGCAGCAGGTCGCGCACGCCGAGCGAGATCCACTCGGAGACGCGAAGGCCGGCGCCGTATGCCAGCTCGAGCAGGGCGCGATCGCGAAACACGAGCGTGTCGTCGAGCGTGGGTGACGCGAGCAGCTGTTTCACCTCTTCGACGGTGAGGACGTCCGGGAGCGTGCGCCAGCGCTTGGGCGTCTCGAGGCGCTCGCTGGGATCGCGCACCACGATGCCGTCGCCGGTGAGGAAGCGAAAGTAGGTGCGGATCGCCGACACGTTGCGCCGGATGGACGCGGGGGAAAGCCCGAGGTCCTTCAGGTGATAGACGTACTCACGCAGCAGCCGCGCCGTGATGTCCGGCGGCGCCGCCGCTCCCTTGCCCTCGGCGTATTCGGCGAAGCGCAGCAGGTCGCGCTGGTACGCCTCCTGGGTGCGTGGCGACAGCCCCTGCTCCAGCGCGATGTAGTCGGCGAAGCCGGCGAGCAGGAACTTTCGCCCGCGGCGGTCGGCGTCGCTCATGGCTCGGCGCGGGCCTGCCGCTGGTGACGGTACCACACGAGCGCGACCAGGACGGCGATGGCGCACGCCCCGATCGTCACGACGCGGCCCGAGCGCGCGAGAAGCGCGGTGACCGAGTCCCAGTCCGAGCCCGCGCGCCACGCGAGGTAGCTGATCAGGCCATACCAGGCGCCGGAGGCCAGCGCCATCGCGCCGATGGCGGGGAGCGCCGGCACGCGGAGCGCACCGGCGAATGGCGGGACGAGGGCGCGCACGCCGGGAATGAAGCGGCTCACCACGAGCGCGGCGAGGCCGTAACGCGCATACAGCCCGCGCAGCCGCGCTTCGCCCTTCGCGTCGGCCAGGCGGGGGAAGCGCCCGCGCATCCACGCACTCCCATGCCTTCGTCCCACCTCGTACATG
>DASSIC010000188.1:0-2480 GCA_035692325.1 Gemmatimonadaceae bacterium
GAGGACCAGATCGCGGACGAGGTGAGGTTCCTGATGGACTTCATCATCGGGCACTACGAGACGTTCGGCCTGACCGCGACGCTCAAGTTCGCCACCCGGCCGGAACAGCGGATCGGCGACGACGCGATGTGGGACCGCGCGGAGGAGAGCCTGCGCCGCGCGCTGGAAGCGACGGGGATGAAGTACGAGATGAAGCCGGGTGACGGCGCCTTCTACGGCCCCAAGATCGACTTCGACGTCACGGACTCGCTCGGGCGCGCCTGGCAGCTCGGCACGATCCAGCTCGACTACGCGAACCCGGAGAACTTCGATCTCCAGTACGTCGGGCAGGACAACGCCAACCACCGGCCGGTGATCATCCACCGCGCGGTGAGCGGTTCGTTCGAGCGGTTCATCGCCATCCTGATCGAGCACTTCGCCGGCGCCTTCCCCACCTGGCTGGCGCCGGAGCAGGTGCGCGTGCTGCCGATCAGCGAGGAGCAGGCGCCGGTGGCGGAGAAAGTCGTCGCACGCCTGAACGCCGCCGGCATTCGCGCGCATCTCGATGCCCGCAGCGAGACGCTCAAGTACCGTGTCGCCGAGGGCGCCCGCATGAAGATCCCGTACATGTGCGTCGTGGGGCGTCGCGAGGCCGAGGCCGATCAGGTGGCGGTGAACACGCGCGGAGCGGGGGAAGGCCAGAAGCCCGCTCCGGTGGCAGTGGACGAGTTCATTCGCCGCATCCAGGCCGAGATCAGCTCGCGTGGCCTTACGTTGACCGCCGGCGACGCGGCGCACTGAATGGGTCCACTGCCACAAGAAAGAATGCACGGAAACTACGAAAACGACGGAGCGGGCAGATAGGCCATTTGACGTGTGCTTGATCCGCTGTTTCTGATCTTTCCGCCGTTTTCGTGCATTCCGTTCTTGCGGAGCGTGCGTTGTCCGCCTTTCGGCCGTCGGCTAGCTTTCGCGTATGCCCGATAATTCGAGAATTCCCGTCATCGTCGCCGCGGCTCGCACGCCGATCGGCAAGTTCCTCGGCTCCCTCGCCTCGGTGTCCGCGCCTGAGCTGGGTGCCATCGCCATCCGCGCCGCGCTCGCGAAGTCCGGCGTCCCGGCGAGCGACGTGAACGAAGTCATCATGGGCAACGTCATCCAGGGTGGCGTGGGGCAGGCGCCGGCGCGCCAGGCGCTGCTCAAGGCGGGGATCCCGTCGAGCGTCAGCGCGATGACGATCAACAAGGTGTGCGGCTCCGGCCTCAAGGCCGTCATGCTCGCCGCGCAGTCGATCAAGGCGGGCGACGCCCAGGTCATCGTGGCGGGGGGGCAGGAATCGATGTCCAATGCGCCGTACTACGTGTACGGCATGCGCAACGGCGTGAAGCTCGGCGATCAGCAGATGGTCGACGGGATGATCAAGGACGGACTCTGGTGCGCGTCGTGCGACGTGCACATGGGCGGCCACGCCGAGTATACCGCGAAGAAGGCGAAGTTGACGCGGCAGCAGCAGGACGAGTTTGCCGCCGCATCGCACCGCAAGGCGGTCGACGCGCAGAAGGCCGGGAAGTTCAAGGCGGAGATGGCGCCCGTCACCATCAAGGGCAAGAAGGGCGACACCGTCGTCGACACCGATGAAGGCCCACGCGCCGACACCACCGCCGACGTGCTGGCCAAGCTGCGCCCCGCCTTCGGCAAGGGCGACGACGCCACCGTCACCGCCGGCAACGCGAGCTCGCTCAACGATGGCGGCGCCGCCGTCGTCGTCACCTCGCTCGCCTACGCCGAAGCGCACGGTCTGACCATCCTCGGCCGCATCGCCGCGTATGCGACCGGCGCGGTCGATCCGCAGGAGCTCTTCTTCGCCCCGGTCACGGCGGTGAAGAATCTGATGAAAAAGGAAGGCAAAGCGATCGGCGATTACTCGCTGATCGAGGCGAATGAAGCCTTCGCCTCGCAGGCGCTCGCCGACGGCGCCGGCCTCTCGTGGGACTGGGACCGTGTCAACGTCAACGGTGGCGCGATCGCACTCGGTCATCCGATTGGCGCGAGTGGCGCGCGCGTGCTCACGACGCTGCTCTACGCCATGCAGGACCGCAACGCGGCGAGCGGGCTGGCGACGCTCTGCCTCGGCGGGGGCGACGCCGTCGCTCTCTCCGTCACCCGGGAGACGAAATAGATGACGACGCTCGCCCTCGCCGCGCGCTCGCCCCGCACTCGCGCGCTTTCCATCGTCGTCGCGGCCGGCGCTCTCGCGCTCGCCGCGCAGTTCGCCCTGCCGATTCCCGGCACGCCGGTGCCGATCACGCTGCAGCCATTCGTCGTCGTGCTCGCGGGGTTGCTGCTCGGCCCCGTGGACGCCGCGGCCGCGATGGTGCTCTATCTCGTTGCCGGCGCGGCTGGGCTGCCGGTGTTCGCACCGATCGGCGCGCCGGGTCTGGCGCGGCTGCTCGGTCCCACCGGCGGGTATCTGCTCGCCTATCCCGTCGCCGCCGCGGTCG
>DASSIC010000189.1:0-10907 GCA_035692325.1 Gemmatimonadaceae bacterium
AGGCGATCCTGGAGCGCTGGCGCCTCCTCGGAGTACTCGTTGCCCCCGCTCACGACGTACAGATCGGGACGCCCGTCGCCGTTCGCGTCGAAGAAGGCCGCGCCGATGTCCTCCGAGATCGCGTCCGGCGCGAACACGGCCTCGTCGGTGGAGACGAACCGTCCGTCGCGCTGCTGAACGAACAGCTTTCCCGCCTGCTCCTTCGCGCCGCCGATGTAGACGTCGTCGAGCCCGTCGCCATTCACGTCGGCGACGGCCATCATCGGACCTTCGGTCGAAAGCAGCTTCGGGATCAGCCGCTCGCGATCGAAGTCCACGAAGTCGTTCTCGTGATGCTGGAAGTCGAGCGCCGTCCGCGCCGTCACCTCCTCGATCGGCTTGCTCACCGCCACCACCGTCGGCGCGGGAGCCGCGACCGACTCGGCGTGCCGCACGCTCACCGTCTGGTCGACCGGGAGTCTGCCGAGGGTGCTCACGCGCCCGTCCGGCCACTGCACGTGCAGCGAATCGACGGCCTGTGCCGCGCCCAGCCCGAAGTCGAGCACGTAGTCCATGCTGGATTGAAATCCGCGCACCGGCGACTCCTCCTGCATCATCGCCGAGCCGCCGGCGTGCACCGTCACCCGCGCGCCGATGGCGAAGCGGTTCGCGCCGTCGCCGAGCAGCTTCACCTTGAGGAAGTGGTGCTCGGGGTGCAGCGTGCGGCTGTTGTTGCGGTAGACGAACGCTTCCTGGTTCACGTTGTTCACCACGAGATCCGGCGCGCCGTCGCCATCGAGATCGCCGTACGCCGCGCCGCTGGAGAAGCTCGGCGACGCGAGTCCCCATGCCGTCGCCGAGTTCGTGAAGTGCAGCCCGCCCGTGTTCCGGAACGCATAGTTCGAAATCGGCGTCGATGTGAGCGCCTTGATGAGCTTCGCGAAGTCCACCTTCGACTTTCCGTCGTTGGTGGCCGCGCGCATCGTCTGCTCGCTGCCGAGAAACGCCACGTAGTCCTGCGACGTGATGTCCTTCGCGATCCCGTTGGTGACGAAGATGTCCTTGCTGCCATCGAGGTCGAGGTCGGCGATCAGCGCGCTCCAGCTCCAGTCGGTGCGTGCCACGCCGGCCATCTGCCCGACGTCGCTGAAGGTGCCGTCGCGGTTGTTGTGCTGGAGCATGTTGCGCATGGACTGGTGGTGCAGCCCGTTGCGCACCTTCGTCTGATAGACGTCCCATCCCTCGAACTGAGTGGTGGTCTTCAGACGGACTTCGTCCTCGGGCAGCATGTCCGTGGTGTAGACGTCGGGCCAGCCGTCGTTGTCCACGTCCGCGATGTCCATCCCCATCGAGAAGGCGCTGATCACCGGCATCTGCCGGTCGAGCGCCTCCGAGAAGGTCCCGTCGTGGTTGTTGACGTACAGGTAGTCGCGCTCGAGGAAGTCGTTGGCCGTGTAGATGTCGGGCCAGCCGTCGTTGTTCACGTCCGCGACGACGAGCCCCAACCCGAAGGCGATCTCGGGGCTGTGAATGCCCGCGGCCTCGCTGACGTCGGTGAAATGGCCGCCGTCGTTGCGGAACAGTTTGGCCCCGCCGTACTGGTCACGGACGTTGCGCGTGTTGCGCAGGCCGAAGCTGCTGGCGGGACGCGGCGAGTTGTCGATCACGAACAGGTCCAGGTCGCCGTCGCGATCGTAGTCCAGGAAGGCGGCCTGGGTCGAGTAGCCCTCGTCGGCCACGCCGTACTGCCGCGCCATCTCCTTGAACGACGGAACGCCCTCGTTGTCGAATCCCTGGTTGATCCAGAGCTCGTTGCCACGCTGCGCCGGCTCGGCCTTCCCCGCCTTGCAGATGTAGATGTCGAGGAGCCCGTCGCCATTCACGTCGGCGATCGCCACTCCGGTCGACCATGACCCCTCGGCCGACCGAATGCCCGACGCCTTCGTGATGTCCCTGAAGCGGAACTTCCCCTGGTTCAGGTAGAGTCGCGGTCCCTCGAGGTTCGAGGTCAGCACGATCTCCGGCAGGCCGTCGCCATTCAGGTCGGCGATGCCCACGCCGCCGCCGTTGTAGTAGTTGCGGTAGGTGAAGACGTTGAGCTCCGGCGAGTCCTCGAGCCGGTTCTCGAACCGCACACCCGTCTCGCCGGACGGAAGCTTCGTGAAGAGCGCGTTGCGTGGGACGGGCGGCTCTCCCGCCTGCACCACCTCCGCGCTGTCGGACGTCCTGGAGCAACCGACGATGCCGGACACGAGACAGAGCGCCGCCACGAGGCGACGGCGGGGAGCGCGGTGCGACGGCATATGCGGCGAGGCGGGAGCGGCGGGAGGGAGGCCCTGATGCGCCATAGCCTGCCCCGAACGGGAGCAGGCTATGGCGACACTACGACTGCGGGTGTGGATCAGTAGCCGGGATTCTGCGTCAGCAGCGGGTTGCTCTGGCGCTGTGTCGCGGGAATCGGGAACAGGATGCGATAGATCTGCGTGGCGGCCTTGGTGCAGGTGGCGACGGGCGCCGTGCACATCTTGTGGGCGTCGGTGTACGTGCCCGCCCGGATCAGGTCCTGACGCCGCTTGGCTTCACCCGCGAGCTCGAACAGGCGCTCGTTCAGGATGGTCTGGCGCAGGCTGGCCTGAGTCGGTGTGCCGGTGATGAGGCTCCCCGCCGGCAGGTGGCGGCTGCGGATCGTGTTCAGCTGCGTGATGGCGTTGCCCGTCTGTCCGAGCTCGTTGTACGCCTCGGCCTTGATCAGGTACATCTCGGCCAGTCGGAAGAACGGATAGTTGTTCGGGTGCGAGTCGCCGTTGGAGGCGGCCGGAAGCGGCGGGAACTTCATCAGGCGCGCGCCCTCGTTCTCGGCGGCCTTCGTGACGTCCACGATGTCCACCGTGAAGATGAGGGGGTTTTTCTGCCGGTCCAGCACCGCCGCGCCCGTGTTGTAGCTGTACTGCTGGCCGACGAGGAAGATGCTGCGCCGGTCGTCGTTCGGGTCGAACGCGTTGTACGTGTCGGCGAGCGTGGCGAAGCCGTTCCACGGTTCGGGCGACAGCTGGTTGTAGTGCAGCCCGCGCATCGCCAGGCTCATGCCGAGGCCCGGCGCCGACGATTCGGCGATCCAGAAGATGTGCTCGGGCGAGTCGTGGTTGTCGATGCTGAAGTTCTTCTTCCAGTCGGTCGCCAGCGAGTACTGACCGGAGTTGATCACCTTGTCCGCCGCGGCGATCGCGTCGGTCCACCGCGCCGGGCCCTTCGTGAACGAGCTGGCCGTGAGGGTCCCGTTGAAGACCTGCGCATTCAGGTACAGGCTGGCGAGGATCGCGTCGGCCGCGCCCTTCGTCACGCGGCCGCGGAACGACGCGGGCCAGGTGGCGGGGAGCACGGGTTCGGCCGCCTTGAGCTCGGCCTCCACGAAGCGGAAGATCGAGTCGCGCGACACGCGCGCATTGGTCGCGAGCTCCGTCGAGGTGACGAGCGGCACGCCGCCGAAGAAGTCCATCAGCGCGTAGTAGTACCAGGCGCGCAGCGTGCGCAGCTCGGCGATTGTCTGGTCCTTGCTGGCCGAGGTGGACTTGTTCATCACCTCGATCATCAGGTTCGCCTTGGCGACGCCGGAGAACAGCGTGTTCCAGGTGCCGTTGATGTCGTCGAGTGCCGAACCGCTGTTCTCGGTCCACGTCTGGCGGTGGATCTCCAGCCATCGGCCGTTGTCGTACCAGTCTTGTCCACGCGTCGGGACGAGGAGCTCGTCCGTCGTGATCTCGCTGAGGTTGTAGTAGCCCCACAGCGTGCCGCGGAGATTGGCGTAGACCGACGCCACGCCGGCGACGATCTCGAGATCGGTCTTGAACGCGTTGTCCGGAGTCAGCGCGTCCTTCGGAACCTCGGTGAGGTTCGTGCACGCCTGGATCAACGTGAGCGCCGGTACCAGAAAGAGCGCGCCCAGCGTGACCCGGCGAAGCGACTTCTTCATGAAAGTCGTCATATGCTGTCGTTACCTGTATGAGAAGGCAGGAGGCCGTGTGTGCCGGGTGCGGTTAGAACGAGAGCCGGACGCCCGTGGTGATCGTGCGGGCGCGGGGATAGGTCAGGTAGTCGATGCCGCGGGTGCCGATGCCGTCCTGGTTGGCGTCGGTGAACACCTCGGGGTCGTATCCGGAGTAGCCGGTGAACAGGAGCAGGTTGTCGCCCGAGACGTAGACGCGGGTGGGCCGGCCACTGAGCTGCGGCAGGGTGAAGGTATAGCCGAGCGTGACGTTCTGGAGGCGCACGAACGAGCCATCCTCGATCCAGCGCGACGAGTAGATGGACGGCTCGTCGATGCCGGTCGGATCGTCCAGGGCGGTCGCGAGGAAGTTGCGGCCCTGCTTGGCGTTGCCCTTGGTGGAGTAGACGAGCGCCGTGTTGTTGAACACGTCGCGGCCGAACTCACCGCGCCAGTTCCAGCTCGCGTCGAACTTGTTCCAGGTCAGGTTGCTGTGGAACCCCATGCTGAAGCTCGGGTTCGCGTTGCCGATGATCCCTTCGTCGGCGCCCGTGGGCGCGAAGGTCTCGTTGTTCACGCAGCCCGCGCTCGATGCGACGCAGGAGAAAACCTGCTTGCCGGCATTCGCGCCCGACGTCTCCACCCGCAGGAAGTGCGGTCCCCAGAAGGTGCCGAGCGGCTGGCCCGGAATGAGGCGCTGGGCGAAGCGGCCGGACTGGCCCTGGCCGAACACGCCGCCGGTAATGAGGAACTGGCGATCGGCGCCGATGTCCTTCACTTCGCTGCGCTCGACGGAGAGCAGCAGGCCCGACGACAGCGACTTGGACTGCGTGTCCCAGAGGCGCCCCTCGACCGTCGCCTCGAAACCGCGATTCTGCACGGTTCCGATGTTCTCGATGCGCGAGGACACGACGGCGGGCTGCGGAACCGGCACGCGCAGCAGGAGGTCCTTCGTCTTCTTGCTGTAGAGGTCGAAGATGCCCGTGAAGCGATCGCTCTTGACGCCCCAGTCGAGGCCGACGTTCGTCTGCTCGGACGTCTCCCACTTGAGGTCAGGGTTCGCGACCTGCACGGCGGCGAGGCCGGTCAGCACCGTGCCGCCGAAGGGATACTTGGAGCCGTTGTCCGTCTTGAGGAGGAGCTGCGTGGCGTACGGCTGGATCGCCTGGTTGCCCTGGCGGCCCCACCCGGCGCGCAGTGCGAGGCTCGAGAAGGGGGTGCGCCCCTTCATGAAATCCTCGTTGCTGAGGCGCCACGACGCCGACACGGCGGGGAAGGTCGACCACTTGTTCCCTTCGGCCAGGCGCGACGAGCCGTCGCGGCGAATCACGCCGGTGAGGAAGTACTTCTCGGCGTAGCCGTAATTGGCGCGCGAGAAGAAGGAGACGAGCTTGCTCTCCTGGATGTAGGAGACCGGAGCCGGCGAGTTGGCCGGCGTGCCCGCGCCCAGATTGTTGAACTGGAACACGTCGGTGACGAAGCCCTGCGAGATGACCTCGAAGCCGTTGTTCTTGAAGGTGCTGTACTCGTAGCCGCCCACGACGTCGAGCTCCTGGTTGCGCGAGAGCTTCGGCGTGAAGGTCAGCAGCTGCTGGAAGTTGAGGTTCTGCAGGCTCCGCTGCGCCTGGCGCGCCGCGCCACCGTACTGCGCGCCGATCGGGCTGATGATCGGGAAGTAGGTGTCGCGCACGGCGTCCGTGTAGTCCACGCCCAGCGTCGTCTGCGCGGTGAGGCTCGGGATCAGCTCGAGCGACGCGGAGAGATTGCCGAGCACGCGATTCTCCGGGGCGACGTCGGTGATCTGCTCGGCGAGGGCGACCGGATTGCGCGTTCCCTGCGCGCCGGCGCCGATCTCGTAGTAGGCCCCCGTCGGCAGCGTCACCGGCTGCGTCGGGTTGAAGATCGCCATGTTGGTGAAGACGCCGCCCGAGAATCCGCCGCCGTTCTCCATCGCGAGGTAGTTGTTGTTCACCCGCGAGGCCGTGAGCGTGAGGCCGAGTCCGAGCTTGCCGTCAAACGCCTGGTGCTGCGCATTGAGCCGGCCCTGATACCGCTTGAGCCCGTTCGCGATCACCACGCCCTTCTGGTCGAAGTAGTTCAGCGACGCGCGGTAGGTCGTCGCGCCGGCACCGCCGGCAAAGGACAGGTTGTGGCTCGTCGTGTAGCCCGTGCGCGTCAGCGCGTCCTCCCAGTCGGTGTTCGCCGTGCCGAGCCCGGCGAGCTGGCCGGCGGGCAGCTTGCCGGCCGTCACCTGCTGCTGCACGAACGTGCGGTACTGGTCGCCGGTGAGGAAGTCGAGCTTGTGCGAGGGGCTGGCGGCGGCGACGTACACGTCGTAGTCGATCGACGGGCGGCCGCTGAGTCCGCGCCGCGTCTGGATCAGGATGACGCCGTTGGCGCCGCGGCTGCCGTAGATCGCCGTCGCCGATGCGTCCTTGAGCACCGTGATCGACTCGATGTCGTTCGGGTTGATCGTGTTGAGCGGGCTGCGCGGCAGCGCGGCATTGAACTCGAGGCCGTACGCGCCGGCCACCGTGCTCTCGTTCTGGAGCGGGATGCCGTCCACCACGTACAGCGGATCGTTGCTCGCGCTGATCGAGGTGCCGCCGCGGATGCGGATCTGCGCACCGCCCCCCGGCTCGCCGTTGTTCGTCACCATCTGCAGACCGGCGACGCGCCCCTGGAGCATCTGGTTCGCGTTCGTGATCACGCCGACGTTCGCCTGATCGGCTTCGACGGTGGCCACCGAGCCGGTGATCGATTCGCGCCGCTGCGCGCCGTAGCCGGTCACCACCATCTCACCGAGCACCGCCGCCTGCGCCGGAAGCACGAACTCCACGCTCGCCGAGCCTCCCGCCGGCACGTTCACGTCGCGCACCTGCGGGCCGAAGCCGATGCGGCTGGCGCGCACGCGCTGCGCCCCCGCCGGCACGCCCGGCAGGGTGAAGCTGCCGTCCTCACGCGTCATCGCGCCACGCTGCGTGCCGACCAGCCGCAGACTGACCGCCGAGAGCGGCTGCCGCGACGCCGAATCCACGACGCGGCCGGTGATCGTACCGGTGGAGCCCTGCGCCCCGAGCTGCGAGACGAACAGCAGACTGAGCGCGGCTGCGCGAGTGAGGCAACGGACCATCGACATACGACGACCCTCCAGGGGGGACGGAGTGTGTGATCGTGCCGCGCGCCGTATGGGTCGCGCAGGGTGATGCGGCGGGAATGCCGTGCGCTGGTCTAACGGCCCGACCAGGTCAGGTTGTGAACTCGTGAAGTGTCGGGAGGACATCGGCAGGTATGAAAAGAGGCTCTCGCGCAGAAAGAGCGGGAGCGGGCGGAGCCAGACTTATCGCCGAGGGTTCATGCTGTCAAGAAGCACCCTCGCCGGCGGCTTGACGTCACACCGGCCCGCGGACCAATCTGGGCCGATGAACCTCCTCGCCATTCTGCTGCTCGCCCAGCTCGCCGCCCCGGTCCGCCGGACGCCCCTCGTGCTCGCGTTTCCGGAGGCCGGCCTCGACGACAGCGCAGCCTATCAGGGCTATCAAACGCGCTTCTATCGCGACGCGTCGGCCAACACCGTCCAGATCTACCTGGATGGCCGCGAGGGGCGCGTCGTCACCCTGCTCGCTGACGCGGAAGACGCGAGCGTGGGCTTCTCGGCACGCGATGCCCAGGGGCGGCCCGTGCCGCTGCGCTGGGTGGACGACCCGGCGAAGGTCGCCACCGCCGGTCGCACGCGCGTCCTCGAGTACCGCCTGCTCGCCGACGCGCCCGCGGTGCACCTCGGCTGGTTCCTGCTCGGCTCCATGCGCGTCGAGCGCGACTTCCAGTATGAGAAGCGGCACCGCGCGCCATATGCCTCGGCACCGTTCACCTTGCCCGAGACCGATCGCCTCGTCACCGCGCTCGGGCGCCTCTTTCCCGACGAGCAGCGCGCGCATCTGGCCATGCTCGGCGCGCGGGACGTCGCCGAGCTGCGCGGGCGCGAGCGGCCGAGCGTCACGGTCGCCGCGGGGCGGACGGCATGGGTCGCGCGCGTGGTGCAGCCTTCGCTCGACGCCCGCGACACGATGGTGATCGAGATCCACGCCGATCCGCGAGTCGTGGACGCGGTCCGCGCCGGCGACTCGCTCTCGCTCCGCGCACGAGCCGGCGGGCGGGTGCCCTTCACCGTGCGCATCGGCACGACGGCGCGGACGCTCACCCCGCTCGCTCGGCGCGAGATCTTCAATCCGGCCTTTCTCGCCTTTCTCGATTCGGCGCGCAAGGCGCCCGGCGCCTCCGCGCAGCTCCGCGCCCGGTGGCTCGAGCGGCAGGTGCGCGGGTTCGAGCTGCTCGCGTCGCGCGAGAAGCTGATGGCGGGGCTGCCCAACTACGCGACGTATTTCGGCCGCGACATGCTACTCACCGCGCTCATGATGCGCCCCGTATGGCGCGACGCGATGTCGGAGTTCGTCGTCGCGAGCGCGCTGCGGAAGCTGGGACCGCGCGGCGACGTGAGTCACGAGGAGGCGCTCGGCGGGCAGGCGGTGCGCGAGGCGGCGAGCGAGTACGCCGCGCTCGTGGATGGCTATCTCGGCGCCGCGCGCGAGGGCCGGCGTGCGGCGGCCGACAGCCTGCTCGCGCGTGCGACCGAGGTGCTGCGCGACCGGCGGCGCGTTCGCGAGAACTATCACATGATCGACGACGAGTTCCAGTTCGCGATCCTCGCCTCGCGGTGGCTCGCCGACCCCGCCGTGCCGGCGGCGCGCAAGCGCGCCTTTCTCGCCGATAGCTCGGATGGCGAGCCGCGCCTGCACCGCCTGCTGCGCGAGCTCGCGCTCGTGTCCACGATGACGGATGCGTACGCGCGCGCACCGCAGGCGGAGAATCTCGTGTCGTTCGCCCCGCGCGACACCGGCTGGCAGTCCGCCAGCTGGCGCGACAGCGGCGCGGGGTACGCCGGTGGACGCTACGCGATGGACGTCAACGCCATCTGGGCGCCGCACGCCCTCGAGGCCACCGCTCGCATCCTGGACGCGTTGCGCGCCTTGCGCCTGCCCGTCGATTCGCTGGCGCGCACCGTGCGCGCGGTCGCCGGCACGCCGCTCGAGCGGTACGCGCGCGATTCGTCGGCACTGCGCGCGGCCATCGCGACCTGGAGCGATGCGTCGCGGCACTTCGTCGTCCAGCTCGGACCCAGCGACGTCCGGCGTCGCGTCACCGCACGCCTGGCGGCGATGCCCGCCGCGGAGCGTGAGCACTGGCAGCAGCTGTTGACCGCGACCGGCGCCGATCGCGACTCGCTCACCTTCCTCGCTGTGGCCCTCGATGCGCAGGGCCGACCCATCGCCGTCGCCAACACCGACCCGGCGACGCGGCTCTTCCTCGGCGATCACGAGGGCGAGCGTGTGGCGGCCGACTCGGCCGCCGTGCGCGACCTGCTCCGCGACGTGCGGCTGTTCGCACGCGCCTACCCGGTGGGACTTCTCGTCGAGGGGGTGGGGCCCGCGGTGGCGAACGACGCCTATGCGCCGCCTGCGGTGTGGCGCGCCTTCGAGCGCGATGCATACCACGGCCCGCGCGTCGTGTGGGGACGAGAAGTGAATCTCTTCCTGCTCGGCGTGTCGCAGCGCCTCGCCGCCGCCGGCACCGACCGGTCGCTGCAGTCGCATCTGCCCGAGCTGCGGTCCGCGCTCGAGCGGGTGCGCGCCGCCGTGCAGGCATCGGGCTTCCGCAGCGAGCTGTGGAGCTACGAGGTGCGCGATGGGCGCGTCGTGCCGGTGCGGTACGGCACCGGCTCCGATGTGCAGCTCTGGAGCATGTCCGATCTGGCGGTGCAATTCGCTCTGTCCAAGGGGAGAGTGAGGTAGTGGACTGAGAACTGCTCGACTGCATCGCTCGAAACAGAGAACGGGTTTGCCCGAAGCCCGCCGACGGCGATTCAGTCATGAGTCACAGTCCTGAGCAACTGTGACCCACGACTGGTGAGCCGCCTGATCCGAGGTTGGGCAACCCCGTTCTCTGTTTTCAGTCTTCAGCGATTCGGTTTTCAGTCAACGGCGCAACCTCCGATTTCAGTCAACGGCGCCACCTCCGATTAGTTTTCGAGGATGTCGCTCGCCATACCTGCGTGCCAGTAATCGTTCTCGTCGCCGACGGGGCGCGACCAGATGCGTTCGTCGGCGAACTCGGGGGGCTGCCGGCACTCCGACGACTCCGTGATGAAGGCGGGCTGCACGAGCTGACCTCCGTGTTCCCTTCCGTCACCGGCCCCGCCTACACGCCCTTTCTCATGGGGCGCTTTCCCGGGCCGGTCGGCATTCCCGGACTGCGGTGGTACGACCGCTCTCGCACCGCCTGCGGCTGGCCCGACTACGCGCGCAGCTACGTCGGCTACGAGATGGGGCGCATCGACGACGATCTCGACCCCGCTGCGCCGACGATCTTCGAGCTGGTGCCGCGCAGCGTCGCGGCGCTGAGCGTCGTCACGCGCGGCCTGGCGACGTCGGGGCGGATCGGTGGCGTCACCGTGCGCTCGGCGCTCCGCGCGGCCATGACGCACTTTCGGGGACGCGCCGAACGCTGGCTCGACCTCGATCGCGAGGTGACCGACGAGATCGTGCGTCGGCTGCACGACGAGCGCCCGGACTACCTGTTCGCCGCGCTCACCGGCGTGGACAAGGCGTCGCATGCGCGCGGCCACGAAGACGCGATGGTGCACGACGCGTTGGGGATCGTGGACGACGCCGCGGCGCGGCTGCGAGCGGAAGCGGAGCGCGCGGGCACCTGGGACGACACGCATCTCTGGATCGTGAGCGATCACGGGCACGCCGAGGTGCACACGCACGACGACATCGCCGTCGAGATCGCGAAGGCGGGGCTGCGCACGGTGGCGCATCCATGGTCCGCCGGCATCGCCGCCGACGTCGCGGTGATGGTGAGCGGCAATGCGATGGCGCATCTCTAC
>DASSIC010000190.1:0-3433 GCA_035692325.1 Gemmatimonadaceae bacterium
TCCAGGCGATCAACGGCATGAACCTTCGCGCCAACGCCGCCGACATCGAGGACGCCGAGATGTCCGGTTCACTCTCGCGCCGCCTGACGCGCGAGCTGTCGAAGGCCAAGCCCGGCGACGAGGTGGAGCTCCGCGTGTACCGGGAGGGACGCACCCAGGCCATCCGCGTGAAGACGGTGGATGCCGACTCGCTCTTCCGCCGCGGTACGTCGTTCCGGTTCACGCGCGCCGACGCCGACGATCGACCCGCGCTGGGTCTGAGCATCCAGAGCAGCGGCAGTCGCCGCGACACGCTCGGCGTGCTCATCGTTTCCGTTGGCGATTCCACGCCGGCGGAGCGGGCCGGTCTGGAGGAAGGCAATCGCATCGCGGCGATCAACGGCGTGAACCTTCGCGTCGCCCGTGAGGACGCTGGGGACGCCTGGGCGAGCAGCGCGAAGGCGCAGCGCCTGCAGCGCGAGATCGCGCAGCTCAAGGTCGGCAGCGACGCGACCCTCCGTGTGTACTCCAACGGCCAGTTCCGCGATGTCCGCGTGAAGGTGGCGCGCGCCGGCGACCTGCCGCGTCGCAGCCGCACCTGGTTCGGCGGGATGGGCGCGATCGCCCCAATGCCCCCCATGCCGCCGATGCCCGCGATGCCCGCGATGCCCCGCGTCCGGAGCTATCCGATGGAATCGTTCCACATGGAGCTCGGCCCCGAGCTCGAGGCCGGCATCCACGAGGCGGGCGTGCAGCTCGAGCGCATTCGGCCGCAGCTCGATCACCTGCTGCGCGATCTGCCGGCGGCGCTCGAGAACATTCGCGTCCCGAACATCACTGTGGACGTGAAGGCGCCGAGGGTCAGTACAGTGACCATGTGAACCGTGAACCGTGAACCGTAAGACAATGGCACACCGGACTAAGTCTGGTGTGCTGTTGCCGTTACGGTTCACCGTTCACCGTTCACCGTTCACGGTTCACGGTCGTTAGAACTCGATCTGCGCTCCCAGCTCCACGACGCGGTTCGGCGGGATCTGGAAGAACTCGGTGGCCGAGCGTGCATTGCGCGACATGAGCGCGAAGAGGCGCTTCCGCCAGCGCGACATCTTCGCCCGCCCGGTGAGCACGAGGCGCTCGCGGCCGAGGAAATACGAGGTATCCATGGGTGGCACGGCCACCCCGCGCGCGGCGGCTTCGGCCAACACCTCGGGGATGTTCGGCGACTGCATGAAGCCGTAGTTCGCCACGACGCGGAAGAAGCCCTGACCCATCGGCTCGAAGGTGAGGTGATTGTCCGCACCCACTTCGGGGATGCCACGCGTCTGCACGCTCAGGAGCACCACCGTTTCGTGGAGCACCTTGTTGTGCTTCAGGTGGTGCAGCAGCACCACCGGCACGCCTTCCGGCGTCGACGTCATGAAGACCGCGGTGCCGCGAACCCGCACCGGTGGGTTCCGCTCGATGCTCGTGAGGAAGGTGTCCAGCGGCAGCGCATTCTCCGCCTGGATGGTGCCGAGCTCCGTGCGTCCCCGTTTCCAGGTGCTCATCAGCGTGTACACGCCGACCGCCATCGCCAGCGGCACCCAGCCGCCGTGCTCGATCTTCACGACGTTCGCGACGAGGAAGGACAGGTCGATCACGAGAAACGCCGTCGTGATCAGGACGACGTGCGGCAGCGACCAGTTCCAGCGCATGCGCGCCACGACCGCGAACAGCAGCGACGTGATGGCCATCGTCCCCGTCACGGCGATGCCGTACGCCGCGCTCAGCGCGCTGGAGTTGCCGAACCAGACGACGAGGATGAGGCATCCCACCATCAGCGCCTTGTTCACCTCGGGGATGTAGATCTGCCCGGCCTCGTGATGCGAGGTGTGGATGATCTGCATGCGGGGCGAGTAGCCGAGCTGAATGCTCTGTTGCGTGAGCGAGAAGGCGCCGGAGATGAGCGCCTGCGACGCGACGATGGCTGCAGCCGTCGCGATCACGAGCAGCGGCCACTGGAACGAGGCGGGGGCGAGGAGATAGAACGGGTTGCTCGCGGCCCGCGGATCGCGCAGCAGCAGCGCTCCCTGGCCGAAATAGTTGAGCAGCAGGGCGGGGAGTGCCACGCCGAACCACGCGATGCGGATGGGTCGCTTGCCGAAGTGCCCCATGTCGGCGTACAGCGCCTCGCCGCCGGTCACGCACAGAACCACGGCGCCGAGGGTGAGGAAGCCGGCCATCCCGTGGTCGAAGAAGAAGCGCAGGGCGTACCAGGGATTGATCGCCGCCAGCACCTCAGGGTTCGACGCGATGGACCGGACACCGAGGATCGCGATCGTGAAGAACCAGAGCAGCATCGTGGGGCCGAAGGCCGTGCCCACCCGCGCCGTGCCGTAGCGCTGGACCATGAACAGCGCGAACAGGATCAGCAGCGTGATCGGGACGACGATGCGCGCCAGCGCAGGGGCCCCCACCTCGAGCCCTTCCACGGCGCCCAGCACGGAGATCGCCGGGGTGATCACTCCATCGCCGTAGAGCAGCGCGGCGCCGAACAGTCCGAGCGCGATGAGGGTGAGCCGGCGCCGCTTGTCGTCGGCGCGGCGCTTGTGCTGCAGCAGAAGGGCGAGGAGGGCCAGGATGCCCCCTTCGCCCCGGTTGTCCGCGCGCAGGATGAAAACGATGTATTTGACGCTGACCACGAGGATCAGCGACCACAGGATCAGCGACAGGACGCCGAGGACGCTGGCGGTGGTCGGATGGATCCCGTACTCCGCCTTGAAGCACTCGCGGAGCGCATAGAGGGGACTCGTGCCGATGTCGCCGTAGACGACGCCCAGCGCGGTCAGGGTGAGCAGTGCGAGGCGCTTGCCCTGCGGGCGAGCGTGCGTGTGCGGCTCTATCGGAAAGCTTCCGGTTTCGAGCGGAGACATCTCGTTGCGATGGGTGGCGGACTGCGGCGCCGGCCAACGGCGCGGGCCGGAGACGCGAACGCCCCCGGCCCGGTTGGAACATACGCAGTCGGCGGCAATCCCGCAGACGACGATCAGCGCGGAATCGCGTCGATCTCCTTCGCTGCGCGCTCGAGGATGTCGACGATCTGCTTGAGCACCGCCGGGCTCTGCACGGCGTCCGTGGCCCGCCCGTAGGTGGCTTTGCCCGCCCTCCGGAAGGCCCGATGGACCTCCGTCATGGGCTCGTCCAGGAAGTGGCCCATGAGATTGCTGATGCGCTCGAAGATCGAGTCCACCGTATCGCGGTTCTCGGCCAGGTAGGCACGTCCGGCATCGGTGATCTCGTACGTCTTCTTCCCTTCGTCACCGGGAACGATGCGGGCGTAGCCCAGATCCTCGAGGAGCTGGAGGGTGGGGTAGACCACCCCTGGGCTGGGGGCGTACGTACCGCCGAACCGCTCCTCGAGCGCCTTGATGATCTCGTAGCCGTGGCGTGGCTTCTCCTCGAGGAGACGCAGGAC
>DASSIC010000191.1:0-2182 GCA_035692325.1 Gemmatimonadaceae bacterium
CCCTTGACGCGCGACGTTCGCCGATAAACATTCGTCGCGTCGGCGTCGGGCCGAGGAGCGCTTCCGACGCCGTCTTTCATTGGCGCGCCTCCCTCTCCGCAGCCGCTCCGACGCATGATGATGGCCCACGACTCGAGCCACACCCCGCCGAGTCGCCTGGACGACGACACCGTCGCCACGGTGCGCACGGCGCTGCGTGCCTATCTCTCCATCCCATCCGACGCCACCGCGCTGCAGGGTGCGCTGACGCGCATGTCCGCCGAAGCGCGCGATCGCGACATGCTGCCGGAGCATCTCCTCGTGGTCCTCAAGGACGTGTGGGGAGCCCTGCCGGAGGTGCGGACGATGACCGATGCGGGCGAGCAGGTCCGCCTGCTGCAGCGCGTGGTCACGATGTGCATCAAGGAGTACTATAGCGCCTGATGGCGCACCTCCTCGCGGTGCCCACGTCGCGCTGGCGCCGTATCCTGCTCGCGCTCTATCTGCTCGCCGCATTCGCGGACGCGGCAGGCAAGGCGATGGCGGCGAACCCCGCCATCAGTCGTGCGCTCGCGCGCGCGCTGCATCCGGCGGCCGCTGAGCGCGTGGTCGCCGCGCAGCGGCCGCGCGGCAACTTCGAGATCTTCCGCGCCGCCTCACACCACCTCGTCGCCGGCGATGACCTGTATGCGCACTATCCGGACGCGCTGCAGGATCAGTTCAAGTACAGTCCCGCCTTCGCGTTGTTGTTCGCGCCCTTCGCGTGGCTCCCCTGGCCGCTCGCGCTCTTTCTCTGGAGTGCGCTGAACGCGCTGGTGTTGTTCGTCGCCGTCGAGCGGTTGCTCCCGCCTCGCGCCGCGCTGCTCGCCCTCGGTGCAATGCTGCTCGAGGTCGTGCGCGCGATGCAGAACGCCCAGAGCAACGCACTGGTCGCGGGGCTGATCATTCTCGCGTTCGTCGCGCTCGAACGTGAACGCGCCTGGCGTGCCGCGGCCGCCGTCGCACTCGGCGCAGCCGTGAAGATCTTTCCGCTCGCCGCCCTCAGCTTCGCCATCCCGCGCCGGCGAACGCTGCGCACTGGTCTGGCGGCCGCCGCGATCGGCGTCGCCCTGCTCGTCCTGCCGCTGCTCGTGACCCCGCCCGCCACGCTGCTGGCGCAGTATCGCTCATGGCACGCGATCGAATCGCTGGACACCGGGCAGCGCTGGTTCTCCATGATGGAGCTCGTGCACCGCTGGACCGGAGCCGACTGGCCCAACTGGCCCGCTCAGCTCGCGGGGACGCTGGTGCTCCTCGCGCCCCTCGCGCTCCGCCGCGACCGATGGGACGACGCCCGCTTCCGGCGCCCCTACCTCTGCTCGCTGCTGGTGTACGTCGTGCTGTTCAACCACCAGGCGGAGCGCGCGAGCTTCGTCATCGCCTTCGCCGGCATGGCGATCTGGTTCGCGAGCGAGCCGCGCACCGCGTGGAGCACCGCGCTGTTCGGCGTGGCGTTCGTCACGATGCCCCTCATGTCGACGCTCGTTCCCGTACCGGCGACGCTGAAGTCACCCACGGCGATGGTGTATCGGCTCACCGTGCCGACGCTGGCGGTCTGGCTCGTGCTGCAGTGGCAGCTCTGGCGGAGCCGTGACGCCGTCAGCTCACCAGCTTCGCTTCCAGATCGATCTGCACGTTTCCCTTGAGTGCGCCGGAGACGGGGCAGCCCTCCTTCGTGGCCGACGCGATCGCCTGGAACTTCGCCTCGTCGATGTTCGGCACCGTCGCGCGCGAGGAGAGCTGCATGCGCGTGATCTTGAAGCCGGCGCCGATCTTCTCGATCGTGCAGGCGGCATCCGTCTCCACCTTCGCCGGCGCAAAGCCGGCCTGTTCCAGACCTAGCGCGAGCGCCATGCTGAAGCACGCGGCGTGCGCCGCCGCCAGCAGCTCTTCGGGATTCGAGCCCGCGCCGTTCTCGAACCGCGACGAGAAGTTGTACTGACCGCCAAGCCCCGTCTGCCCCTTGAACGTGCCAGTGCCCTTCTGCAGACCACCCTGCCACACGGCATTCGCCTTTCTCGTCGGCATCGCTCGATCCTCGTGCTGAACAGTCGTGAACGTGCAGGGATCGACGGCGCTTGACGCACCGTCTCCCGAACGGTTTATCTCCAGCCATGACGGATACGGCCGCGGAACAGCCCCTCCCGCCAACGGTGGCGCGCGT
>DASSIC010000192.1:0-2010 GCA_035692325.1 Gemmatimonadaceae bacterium
ATGAAGAAGGCGTCGATCATCAGGCGCGGCGAGACGCTCGGCGTCGTGCAGAGCTCGGAGCGCGAGGAGCGCTTCCAGCTGCACGCCCGACAGATCGAGACCGACATCATGGTCTCGCTCGGTTCGCGCGCCGTCGAAGAGCTCATCCTCGGCACGAAGCTCGCCGGTGCGAGCTCCGATCTGATGCAGGCGACCAACGGTGCACTGACCTACGTCGCGAGGCTCGGCATGGGCTCGACGCTCATGGTGGCGCCGGCGTCGATGGCCGGCTACCCGCCGGCGGTGCTCGTCCTCGTCGACAACATGCTCGAGCAGCTCTACAAGGAGACGAAGCGGCTCATCCAGGAGAAGGAGTACGCGGTCCACGCGGTCGCGGCCTCACTCATCGAGCGGCAGGAGCTCATCGGCTCCGAGCTCGACGAGATCTTCAAGTACGCCGATGAGGCGCATCCCGAGAAGGCCTCGCCCTTCGTTCGCATACCGCTCGTTCTGCCGAAGATGGATGAGCTCATGAAGAACGGGGCCAACGGACACGTTCCGATGCTGGCGATCCCAGGCGCCCCCGGGCAGCCAGTCCCGGGTCAACCGCCGGGACCGCCCGTACCCGGTCCCGTGCCGGTGCCTCCGCATCCGGAGGGCTCGAGCTAGCTGAGGTCTCCCGAGAGATGAGTCACACGCCAGCGGTCTAACCAGTCCGCCGGTGTGAGGCCCTTGAGCGCGCGGTGCGGGCGCCGAGTGTTGTACCAGGGAACGAAGAGCGCGATCGCCAACGCGCGCGCGGCGTCGCTGGTGAAGTGGTCGCGGTACGCGCACTCGCGCTGGATCGTGCCGATGAAGCGCTCGGCTCGGCCGTTGGTCCAGGGGTGTCGGACCTGGGTACGGGTGTGGCGGATCCCCGCGGCGCGGCAGGCGTCGCGGAAGGCAAAGCTGCGGTACGCCGAGCCGTTGTCGCTCAGCACCCGCTCGACGCGGATGCCCTGGTCGGCGAAGAAGCGCAGCGCGTGATCAAGGAAGGCCACGGCGTCAGCCCCGCCAAGGCCGGGTCGGAACTCGGTGAACACGAGCCGACTGGCCATATCGATCGCGACATGCAGATGCCGCCAGCCGACTGCGCGCCCGTGGCCCAGATGCTCGTCGGCGCGCCGGCCGCCCCCGCGCGCGATGCTGCCGAAGCTTTTGATGTCCAGTCCCACGAGCTCGCCCGGTCGCAGCGGCGCGAAGGTGCCGAAGCTGCGCGGCGGCTTGGGGAAGAGATGCGTGAGTCGGTGCGCCCCGTGGCGGCGCAGGATCCGATGGACCGTGCTGGGGTGCAGGCCCAGCGCCGGACCGATGCGATCGGGACCGTCTCTAGAGTCCAGGCGCAGCGCGAGCACGCTCGCCTCGAGCGCATCGGCGCAGCGCCGGGGTGAGCGGTGCGGCCGGCACGAGCGATCGCTGAAGTCCGGGGCGCGGCGGCGCCAGCGGTACACGGTCCGTCGGCTGATGCCGCTGTTGCGCGCGGTTTGGCTCACACCGAGCTGCGCCGACTGGGCAACGATGAACGCGCGGGTGCGCGGACTGAGCCGCATCCTCTGGTACAAAGAAGACCCTCCGGCTAGTGGTGTTTGGCTTCGACACCTGCACCCTAGTCGGGGGCTTCTATTTGTGACTCAGGTCCCTGGAGACCTCAGCTAGACCGCGGGTCCCATGTGCTTCCCGAAGAATCGCACGACCTTCGGCCAGGCGTCCGCACGGTTCTTCGCCTTCGCGAGACCGTGGCCCTCGTCCTCGTAGCGCAGGTAGTCCACCTCACGCCCGCGTGAGCGGAGCGTCGAGACGATCTGCTCCGCCTCGTGCACCGGCACACGCGGATCGTTGGCGCCGTGGATGACCATGAGCGGCGCCTCGACGCGGTCGATGAAGTTGAGGGGCGAGATCGATTCGAGGAAGTCCGCGTCTTTCTCGGGATCGCCGTATTCGGCGGCACGGAGCGGCCTGCGCCAGGGCGCCGTCCGCGCGAAGAACGTCGTG
>DASSIC010000193.1:0-2595 GCA_035692325.1 Gemmatimonadaceae bacterium
CATCGAACGCCTCGCGCTTGGCCTGCCGACCGACGAGCTGCTCATCGTGGACACCCTGCCGTCGATCCGGCGCGACTCGCTGGCCGGCTCGCTGACCGCGGTCGGCACCCTGCGCGGGAACATCAAGCGGCTGGGCGTGGAAGCGTCGGTGCGCGGCCGCGATCTCGTCGTCCGGGGCAGCGCGGCACAATCGCTCACCGCGGACGTATCCTCGGCCAATCTGCGCGACCGCTCGCTGCCGCTGGCGTTTCGCGTGGATGCCGATTCCGTGCAGGCGTCGGGCTATGGCTTCGAGCGCGTACATGCCGAGGGCAGCTGGAGCTCTGGTCGACTCGGCGGGAATGTGAACGTCCGTCAGGACGCTCGCGTGAACTACGCCGCGCTCGGCAGCTGGGAGCATCCGGCCTCGGGCGTGCAGCGCCTACGCCTCGATTCGCTCGCCGCCCGGTTCGATACACTGACGTGGCGGCTGGCGCATCCGGGCGGTGTCGCGCTCGACCATGGCGCCATCACGGTGGATTCGATCGATCTGCGCAGCTCGGCCGGCGGCAGGCTGTTCGCCAATGGCGTGGTGCCGAAGGAGGGTGGGATTCGGCTGGACGTGGGCGCGGAGAACGTGCGCGTGGCCACCGTGCTGGAAGCGCTCCAGCGTGACGCCGTCGCGGAAGGCGTGGTGGGAGCCAGCGCGACGATCGCCGGTACCCGCGCGGCGCCGGCGATCGTTGGGCAGGCCACGCTGCGCGATGCCGCGTACAAGGGAACGCGGGCACCAGACGTGGACGCCGAGGCGCGATACGTCGACCGCCGCCTTGCGCTCGATGCCAGCGCGCGCGACAGCAGCGGACGCCGCGTGCTGGCAGCCACCGCGTCGCTGCCACTCGACCTGGCGCTCGAAAAGGTCGCCGGTTCGCGCAAGGTCGCCGGGGCGCTCGTGGCCGACGTCGTCCTCGACAGCCTGAATCTCGCGGCGTTGCCGGTCTCTTCCCGCAGCCTGACGGACGTGCGCGGCAAGGCCGCGGGAGATGCGCATGTGCGTGGCACCTGGGCGACGCCGACGTATGCCGGCCACGCCGCACTGCGCGACGCGGGGCTGGTCGTCGCCGCCACGGGCATGCGTGTGACCGAGGCGACGGCCGATCTTCGTCTCGTCGGCGATACGCTGCGGCTCGATTCACTCGTCGCCCGGGCCAAGGGAACGATGCGCGCGTCGGGCACGGTGGACTTCTCCGATCGAGCGCGCCCCATGGTGCACATGCTGGCCGAGGGTCGCGGCCTGCGCGTGATGGATGCGACGCGCGGACTGGTGGATGCGGACGGCGAGATCGAGGCCGTCGGTCCGCTCGACGCGATCCGGGTGACGGGCCGCGCCGAGATGCTGCACGGATTCCTGGCACTGAAGCAGTTCCGCAAGGACCTGCTGCGCGTCAAGGCGCCGGGCGACCTCACCTTCTTCGCCATCTACGACACGACGAGGCCGGTCGGTGACAGCCTGCGTCGTGCCTTGAAGCTGGCGCAGAAGAAGCGCGTCGGCGTGATCGCCGATCTCTCGCTCGTGGTGGATCGCGGCAACTACTACCGCAATCGCCCCGACGCCAACACTGAGTTCTATACCGGCGCGGGCGAAGAAGTCCGCGCGCATATCGACACGCGCAGCAGTGATCAGTGGGCGGTGGGCTTCGTGCGCATCGGAGACGGCGTGGCGATCTTCCGCGCGAGCAGCTTCGTGCCCGCCCGCGGCTCGCTGACGTTCTCCTCCTACACGAATGGTCCGGGGTTCGTGGAGCAGGTGGGCGAGCGCCCGGTGTGGGAGCCGGGGCGTGGGTTCATGCCGCTGCAGCTGCTCACCGGGGGCACATCCAAGGCGCCCGCCGTGGGTCTCGAGGCTGGATCGCTGTTCCCCATTCGCGGCCGAGAGCTGAACGGATATCTCACGATCGGACGCGCGCATACGTCGCTGCTGCAGCAGTCGGGGTCGTCGCTGTCAGGCAGTGAAGCGTGGAGTGGCCAGCTCTCGGGCGAGACCGGCGCACTCGCGCGGCGGCAGCAGGGGGCGACGGCGCTCGGCGTGGTGCTGCACGACATCGGTACCGGTGCGACGAAGGAATTCGGGCTCGATGCGTTCAACGTCGCGCCAGCGGACGTGCCGACGGAGCTGGTGTTCGGCAAGACCGGTGGCGTGCGCGGCGCGATGATCGAAGGCGGGCGGTACGTGACGGTGGATCGCTACATCGCCGGCCAGATGCGGCTCACGACCGGCATTCCCGGTGTGCGTCTGGCGCAGAAGTTCGGCGAGCGCTATCGGCTCGACGTCGGCCTCGAGCCGCGGTTCCTGTTCCGGAACCCCGAAGATCTCGGCATCACGCATCCGACGGTGCGCACGGGTGTCTTCGGCGCGTTTCTCACGAGGTGGTGGGACTGGTGATGGCGAAGTGACGTGAGGACGGGAGTAACGACGAAGGGCACACCGACCGAGGTCGATGTGCCCTTCTGCATTCGAGATTCCCGTCAGACGTCGAACGTCTGACGTGCAGCCGTTACTTACAAGCCGGCTCGCCGTCGCCCGCGCCGCCCACGACCGTGTTCGTCGTGTTCACG
>DASSIC010000194.1:0-2590 GCA_035692325.1 Gemmatimonadaceae bacterium
CCCTCGTTCAACCCTTCCCAGTTGTACTTGTACTCGATGTCGATCGGGTTCGCGTACGTGCGCACTCCCGAGGATTGCGCGGACGCGGGGACGGCCGCGAGGGCGAGCAGCAGGGCAGCGGATCGCATGCCCCGAATATGCCGCTGTGACCGCCCTCGGCCAGCTCGGGTTGGGCGGGTCGATCGTCGTCCGCGGGACCGGCCGGGGCCGATCCCGCAGACGTCGCGCACCGCGGGCGATCAGAAGGTGCGGTCGCCGTGGCAGGAGAAGTTGTAGTCGCTCACCCAGGCGCTCATCTCGCCGTTCGCATTGATGGTGAGGTGCACCGTCTCGTGCAGGTCCATGTTCGTCGCCTGCCCCTGTCCGATGATGTGGTAGTTGTTGATCATCGTCGTCTCGTACGGCAGCGTCGCGTCGGTGACCGTGTGGTCCTGCGTCACGCCCGTGGCGTTGTACTGGAAGCCGGTGTACTGGCCGATCCCCGTCACGCCTTCCGCGTTCCAATGAATCTTGGTGTTGAGGTGACCGTTGCTCATGGAGCTCTCGAAGAACACCAGGTGCTGGTCACCGGTGAACACCACGATCTCGCCGAAGCGCCCGCCGGCGCATGGATTCTGGGCGTGAAACTGGGTGGGGATCGTGAGGTTCACGCGGTCCATGCCGGCGAGCGAACCGGTCGCGGCGTTCGGCGTCTCCGTGACGACGTCCTTCGCGGCGGTGCTGGGCGCGAGCGCGCGCGACGCCGTCGGCGCATCGGCGCAGGCGGCGAGGGCGAGAGCGGACGAGAGCAGGACGATGGTGCGCAGGCGTGTGGCGTGACGATGCATGGCGAAGACCTCTGCGGGAGACGGAGACGCGCGACCTCGTGTCGCGATCGCGGAGCCTAGGCACGCCGGTTCCGGCGCAACAGCACCAGATCGCGCCCGCTGCATGGGGCCAGAAACATCCACTTTCACGCCGCCGTACGGGTCCAGCAATCGAGCCGGACCAGCGACAGCATCGTCAGGACCGCGCACCATGACGCTCACCCCGCGCATCGCATCGGCCGTCGGACCCGTCGTCGCACTGGACGCGGATTCCGTGGTGCCGCTGTATGAGCAGCTCTACCAGGGGCTGCGCACCGCAATCGTCGACGGACGACTGCGTCGCGGCGCGCGCATGCCGGGGACGCGCATGCTCGCCGACGACCTCGGCATCTCGCGCAACACGGCCACGCTCGCGTACGATCAGCTCTCGGCCGAGGGCTACCTCGAGCGCCGGCAGCGCGGCGGTACCTTCGTCGCGCGCGTGCTGCCCGATCGGCTGCTCCTCACGCGGCGCGTCGCGCCGCCGCTCGTCGTGGCACGAGAACAGGTTTCCGCGCGCGCTCTCTCCGGTCGCGGCGCCGCGCTGGCCGGTATCCCATTGCCGTCGTCGGTGAACACGCGCGTGGCGCCGCGGCCATTTCGTCCCGGCGTCCCCGCGCTCGACGAATTCCCCGTCGCGCTGTGGTCGCGCCTGTCGGCGAAGTACTGGCGACGGCTGGACCGTCGCGCGCTCGCCTATGGCCACTCGGCCGGCCATCAACCGTTGCGCGAGGCGATCGCGCAGCACCTGGCGGTGGCGCGCGGCGTCCGCTGCACGAGCGAGCAGGTGATCATCGTCGGCGGCTCGCAGCAGGCGCTCGATCTCACGACGCGCCTCCTGCTCGATCCCGGCGACGCCGTGTGGCTGGAGGATCCCGGCTATCTCGGGGCCCGCGCCGCGTTCACGGCGGCGGAGGCCCGCATCGTCCCCGTGCCGGTGGACGAGGAAGGCATCGTCGTCGCCGCGGGCGAACGGCTCGCTCCGGACGCGCGCATGGTGTTCGTGTCGCCCGCGCACCAGCATCCGCTGGGCGCCGTGATGAGCGTTGCCCGGCGACACGCGCTGCTGCGCTGGGCCCATCGTGCCGACGCATGGATCATCGAGGACGACTACGACAGCGAGATCCGCTATCGCGGCCGCCCGCAACCGGCACTGCAGGGGGTGGACGCCGACGATCGAGTGATCTACGTCGGTACCTTCAGCAAGACGCTCTTTCCCGCGCTGCGACTCGGCTACGTCGTGGTGCCCACCCGACTCGCCGAGGCGTTCCAGACCGCGCGCCTCGTCGCCGACCGCCACTCCTCCGTCGTGGAGCAGGCGGTGCTCGCCGAATTCATCGCCGGTGGGCACTACGCCCGGCATCTGCGGCGCATGCGCGCGCTGTATGCCGAACGACAGGAGGCGCTGCTCGACGCAGCGCGGTCGCAGCTCGGTGGTCTGCTCGACGTCCAGCCGACCGACGCCGGCATGGACGTCGTCGCGTGGCTGCCGGCGGGGGTGGACGACCGCGCGGTGCAGCGCGCCGCACACGACGTCGGCGTCGAAGCGCGCCCGCTGTCTCCCTTCTCGCAGGCACCGCTCGCGCGCGGCGCCCTGCTGCTCAACTTCGCCGGCTACGAGCCGGGCGCGCTGCGGAGCGCCATGAAGCTGCTCGCCGTCGTCGTGTCCACCGCCGTGCAGGCCGCGGAGCTCCTCTCGGCCGTCGGCTGAGGGTTCAGCGCTTCGGCGCGATCCTCCACAGCTC
>DASSIC010000195.1:0-10331 GCA_035692325.1 Gemmatimonadaceae bacterium
CGTCTCGAGACGAACATGCGCCTGAAGGAGATCGGCTCGCTCCTTCCGTACCACACGCACGTGAATCCTTCCATCGTCGTATCGTCGCTCAACCGGATGATCGACGACGCGGCCGGCGGTCGATTGGTGTTCCACGACTTCTATACCGCCGCCGAGAGGGCGGCCGATCCATCACGCCGGAACACGGGTCTCTTCTTCTTTCGCGGGAAGCCCGGCGCTCCCTTCGCCGTGATCGCGCCCGGCGGCGGGTTCGCCTATGTGGGCGCCCTGCACGAGGGGTTTCCGTATGCGGTCGAGATCAACAAGCGCGGCTTCAACGCATTCGTGGTCAGGTACCGCGCCGGACAGGGCGCGCGGACCGCGACGGAGGATCTGGCGGCGGCCCTGACGTACATCTCTGCGCATGCCGGCGAGCTTGGCGTGACGACGACCGGCTATTCGCTCTGGGGCAGCTCGGCCGGCGCGAGGATGGCTGCCTCGATCGGCTCTCACGGCATGGCGCGATTCGGTGGTGCTGCGCTGCCTCCGCCTTCCGCCGTCGTGATGCTCTACACGAGCCATTCGGATCTCGGCCCGTCCGAGCCAGCGACCTTCGTCGCCGTTGGCGAGGCCGATGGAATTGCGCCTCCCGCGGTGATGGAGCGGCGCGTTGCGTCGCTACGGAAGGCAGGGACGGACGTGGCGTATCACCGGTATCCGGGCGTCGGTCACGGCTTCGGACTCGGCGTCGGCACGAGTGCGGAGGGATGGATCGCGGACGCCGTCGACTTCTGGACGATGCAGATCCGTGATGTTGCGAACGCCTCGCCGGCGTTGAAGCGGCGACTCGGGCGGAGCTGATCGACTCACATGGACAACGGAGAACAACGCTCATGAAAGCATCAATTCTCTTTCTGTGCTTCCTGGTCGCGACTGCGACATCGCCCGCCTCGGCGCAGCAGGCCGCGGCGCCTTCGAGTGCGGCGCCCACCAGGGCGGAGCAGGAGGTAATCGACCTCTCCCGGGAGAAGTGGCGGTGGATGTCGGAACGGAAGGTGGACACCCTCGCCGCGCTCTTCCTCGACCAGGCCATGTTCGTGCACATGAGCGGAAGCATGTCGCGCAGCCAGGAGCTGGAGACCATCCGCAGCAACAGAATTCACTACAAGCACGCGGAAATCTTCGAATCGTCGGCGCGGATCATCGACTCGACCGCCATCGTGCTGACCAGGATCCGTCTCGACGCCGTCGTCGGAGGCATGGAGGTCACCAATCCTTTCATGGTGACGGAGGTGTACGTGCGGCAGAAGGGAGCCTGGAAGCTGGGACAGCTCTCGTTCTCCAGGTTGCGCGATCAATGACGGAAACCTCGATGCTCGAGATTGTGACCATGTCGACACCGGCAATCGCATTCTCCGCATCACCGACGATAAATAGGGAACCTCCATGCGAAGCTCATTCAGCGTTCTCTGCGCCCTGTTCACCGCCGGCGTCGCCTCTTCAGCGTGCACGCCGCTCGTCCGTGCGCAACCACGGACGCAGATCACGCTCAGCGACACGGCTGTCTCACCGGAGAATCTCACATCGAGTCGAGACGGTACGGTGTACTTCGGCAGCCTGACGAAAGGCACGATCTACCGCGCCCTGCCTGGCTCCGCACGAGCGGAACCATGGATTCTCGCGTCGACCGCCGGCCTGACGAGAGTGCTCGGCGTGCTCGCGGACGACGAGTCCAATACGCTGTGGGTCTGCCAGAACGCCACTACGGGCGCTGGTGGAGCGCCCGTGGTGGGACAGCCGGCGCTCCGAGCCTTCGACCTGACGAGCGGCACTGCCAGGGGCACCTACCCGTTCCCCCCCAACAGCCGCGTGTGCAACGACATCGCCGTCTCGACCGACGGCGCCGCCTACGTTTCGGAATCGTATGGCGGTCGCGTTCATCGTCTGAAACGCGGTGCCAGCGCGCTCGAGGTATGGGCCAGCGATTCGGCGCTGAACGTCATCGACGGTCTCGCCTTCCTCGCCGACGGATCGCTCTATGTGAACAACATCGCCACCGGCAAGCTCTTTCGCATTCCGGTGAAGGCGGACGGCAGCGCGGGCGCGATGGTGCCGATCGAGACATCGATGCCATTGGGTCGGCCCGATGGACTGCGGACCGCGGGTCCGCGGACCTTGATCCAGGCCGAGCAGGCGGGACGCGTGACGGAGCTGACGATCAGTGGCGATCGCGCCGAGGTGCGCGTGGTGCAGGATGGCCTGACGCGCCCCTCCGGAGTCACCGTCGTTGGCGACTCCGCGATCATGCTCGTCGAGTTCAGCCGGGCGATCCTCGTACCGTACCGCCCGCGATAGATAGCGCGGAGGCTCGCGTCAGCGCACGGCGCCGCTCGTCCGAGGGATCGCAGTGTACACGCGCGTGATGTAACCGTAGAACTCCTTCATGTAGTTCGCGAGGAAGTCGCGCGTCGAGTCGACGGTGACTTCGCCCTCGTCGGTGATCAGACCAGGGGTGAACTCGATGTACGCCTCGATGGCGTTCATGAGCGGCGAGTTGCAGAAGGCGAGGATGCTGCGCAGATGCTGCTGCGCCACGGCCGTGCCGATCTTGCCGGGTGACGTGCCGACGATCGCCGACGGCTTGCGAGCGAAGGAGTTGGTGCCCCACGGGCGGCTCGCCCAGTCGATCGCGTTCTTGAGCGCGCCGGGAATCGACCGGTTGTACTCCGGTGTCACGAAGAGCACGGCGTCGACCGCGGCGATCGCGTCCTTCAGCGCCTTGCCGGCAGGTGGGTAGTCCTTGTCGTAGTCGTAGGAGTAGAGCGGCAGGTCGTGGATGGGAATCTCGCGCAGCTGCAACTCGGGCGGAGCCAGGCGCGTCAGGGCGACGGCGAGCTTCCGGTTGATCGACGCCTTGGCGAGGCTGCCGACGAAGTAGCCAACCGTGAATGTGGTCACGCGCTCCTCGTGAACGGGAAATCTGTCGTGGGCGACGAGGAGGCGGTGCAAAGAGAGGGCCGCGTGCCGCTTCCATCTCCGGCAGCCGAACGCGGTCCGTGGGAGTCCCACGGGCCGCGGAGCCTACGCTGAGCTGATGTCGCCGCGCTCAGTTCACGTTGAACACGTCACCTTGCAGCGGCAGGTCGCCGCCGAACCAGGCGACGTCCTGATCGACGCCACCAGAGTTCACCAGGCACGTCTGGACCCGCGGGTCGAAGAAGAAGGTGCCGGTGCCCGTCACGTCCGCGTGCAGAGCGAAATACGCCGTGAAGCTCTTCCCCTTCGGGATGGTGATCGGCGAGGCGAGGTCGATGTAGATGAAGCTGCTCGGGCTTCCTCCCGGGGCGACCCACGTGGAGCCGTCGTTCGTGCCCATGACGACGCCCGGCTTGGACAGCCCCTTCGGGTAGTAGACGAGCTGGTAGTTCCGCACGTCGCCCGCCTGCAGACTCCCCGAGATCATGAAGCCGAACTGCTTCACTACCATGCCGTCCGCCCGAGCGGCGACCATGCTGAACACGATGGTCTCGAGATTCGTGACGGGCGACGTAATAGCGTGCGTGGCGTTGGTGGCCGGGACCTTCGTGAAGGTGAAGCTCGTCGGCACCGGTACCTTCGCCTCGACAGCGGCAGGTACACGCGGCGCCACGGGCGGCGGCTGCTCGCAGCCGCTTGTCACGAGTGACGCGGCAAGTGCAGCGTACACCACGGCATTCCTTCTCATCATCCACCTCCTGTAGTCGTACCGGTTCGAGACCGCTTGGGACATTCAGGCACGGAGCGACATTCGCCCCATGCGTGCGGGGACGCGGGCGACCCTTGGCCGGGGTTCGCGCATTGAAGGTGGCGTCGGGTCCAGCGCTGGTCTGTCCGACTTGGCCCGACAGCGCAAAGGCAGCGCTTGCATCGGAACGATGCAGCGCGCGCGATGCGTGGGACTCAATCGTCGAGTGCGCGTGCGAGAGTGGCGGCGTCCTTCGACGTAGCGATGTTGCCTAACGCCACTGCCGCATTGCGCTTCAATCCGCTCAGCTTCGCCCGCTTCATCGGCGAGCCCTTGAACGCGGTGGAGAAGTCCTCCTGCGACATGGCGAGCAGCTCGTGTGCGAGCGTGCGCGCATCCTTGCCCGCGATCACTTCGCGCGGCGCGAACTCGGGCACCTTGTTCGCCTGCGCGAACCGCACGTTCCACGGACAGACATCCTGGCAGATGTCGCATCCATAGAGCAGCGTGCCGATCTTCTCCCGCAGCTCCGGCGGGATCTCGTCCTTCAGCTCGATGGTGAGGTACGAGATGCAGCGCGTCGCGTCGAGCCGGCGCGGCGCCACGATCGCGCCGGTGGGACAGGCATCGATGCAGCGCGTGCAGGTGCCGCAGCGATCTTCTTCGAAGGGGGCATCGGGCACGAGCGCGGCATCCAGCACGAGCGCGCCGAGGAAGAAGAAGGAGCCGAGGCGCGGATTGAGCAGGTTGGTGTTCTTGCCGAACCAGCCCAGTCCCGCGCGACGCGCGAGATCGCGCTCGAGAATGGGACCCGTGTCGACGTACGGCTTGCCGGCGATCCGACGGCCCGCATCGCGCTCGAGCCGCGCGTGCAGCTCGCGCAGCCGGCGCTCCATCACGTCGTGATAGTCGTCACCGCGCGCGTAACGGGCCACCGGGCCGCTCGGCTCCTTGCCGCCGTAGTCCAATGCGACGACGAGTGCGTGCGTCGTGCCCGGCACAGGGCGTCGAGTATCGCGCCGCTTCTCGGCGCCGCGCGCCAGGTAGCCCATCGTGCCGGCGTGTCCCGCCGCCAGCCACTCCTCGAACACCGCCGACGTCTGCGCCGGCCCGAGCTCGGCGATGCCGGCGAGATCGAAGCCGAGCGCGAAGGCGTGCGCCTTGGCGAGACGCGAGAGCTCGGCGGCGTCCGGGGCGAGCGTGGGAATGGCGGGCGCGTCGATCACGGCTTGCGGACCGCCCACCGCGCATAGCGCTCCACGTCGTCGGCGGGGGGCACGACGTCGCTCTCGCCGTAGGCGGTGTGCATGCGCCAGCGCAGGTAGTCGAGCGCGGGTAACGGAAGGAAGGGAGGGCGCCGCCACCAGCCGCGCCGGCGGAATCGCCAGGCCACGCGCACGAGCGCGACGCCCGTGGCCGGACGGCGCAGGGCGCGAAGCGCGAGGGTCATCGAAAGGCGGGTCCATCCCATCGTTGTAAGTTGACGGCATGCAACTCCTCGATCAACTCGTCTCGCTCGTTGGCGCGGCGCTCATCCTCGGCGCCTACTTCGCCTTGCAGCGCGCATGGCTCCCGCGCGAAGGGCGGGCCTACAACGCGCTCAACTTCGTCGGCTCCGCGCTGCTGACCTATGTGGCGGTGCGCAGTTGGAACGTCGGATTCATCATCCTCGAGGGGGCGTGGGCGCTGCTTTCGCTCCCCGGCACGATCCGGCCTCGCGCGTCGGCGGGCTGACGCGACACTGGACAACTCGCGACAGTGGTCCGACGATATGTCCACCCCCACCGCGAGCCTTCCATGCATCGGTCGCTTCGTCGTGCTGCTGCGTACTCGCTGCTCATGCTCTCTGGTCTGGCCACCGTCGCGGCCGGGCAGTACACGGAAGTGCGTCCAGGCGTGCGCGTCCGACTTCAAGCACCCGGCATCGTCGCCGGTCGGTATGTCGGAACGGTGCTGACCCGCGATTCGACCGTCATTCACGTCGGCAGTCCAACCGCCGCGCCGCTCGACGTGCCGTTCGATCGCATCACGTCGCTCGAGATCAGCCGAGGGAAGAGCCGCAGCGCTGGCGCGTGGCGGGGGATCCAATGGGGCGCGCCGATCGGGCTCGGGTTCGGCCTGCTGCTCGCACCTTCGCTTCGCGAGTGTGACGCAACCTGTCACGATGCGACGTCGAGCGAGAAGAACGAGTTCGTCCTCGCGGGCGCGATCAGCGGCGTCCTGTGGGGAGCGGGCATCGGCGCGCTCATCGGGCGCGAGCGGTGGGAGCGGTTCGACGTCGCGCCTCGAACGGGTGTCGATACGCGCAGTGGTCGCACGCAGCTCGGCGTCCGTCTCGCGTACTGAGCCGGATGAAAAAGCCCCTCGGCGATGCCGAGGGGCTTCGTTCATCGGTGCGATCGCGGTGACTAGTACAGCGCTGCGAGCACTTCACGCAGGAGCGACGACGGCACGTTCGTGAAGGTCAACCGTTCGGTGCCGGGGCTGACGATCGCGCGACGCTCGAGGCCGTTCGGCGTGCGGTAGTACACGTACTGCGACGGGCCCGACGGCACGACGCGCAGCACCGAGTAGCCGCGGCGGCGAAGGATCCCGCCCAGGACGTCCGCGCCTTCATTGGTACCGTAGCGCTTCTTGTACTGGCCCGGCGGCATCTGTCCCGGCTTCTTGGCGAGGCCCGGCGGCACCTTTGCGCCGTTGCCATACACGCGGTTGCCGTTCACGTCGTAGACGTCGCGGCCGCGATTGGCGCCACGTTCGTCGCGGTCATCACGCTCGTCCCGGTCCGCCCTGACGGCCTGGTTCCCGTGGGTGGCCTTCTCGTTGCCATGACCCTTACCGTGGCTCTTGCCCTGCGCGCCAGCGGCGCCCGAGACCAGCGCGAGTCCGGCGAAGGCGAGTCCCGCGATGCGGGCCGAATGGTTGGACATGTCGAGTCTCCCTGTGTGAGTTCGAGCGTGGCACCTGCTCGCCGCGCTGCCCTCACTCATTGCAGCATCGGAGCCAATCTGGCCTGTTTCAGCCAACTACAGCGTTCACATAGGGTTGAACGTGGCGATCCCAGCCGCTACGACAGCTGGGTTCGTATCGCCACCGGGACAATCGAGCCGTCATGTGGAACAGCGAGCCCGGCCGATGCCGTCACTCGACGCCGGCGAACACCTGGGCGAGATCGATCGGCACCACGAGGTCGAGCGTCGGGGCGCGCCAGCGAATCACGTCGCGCACGACGTCGGCGGCCGCGCGGGGGCGGCAGACCTCCACGCTCCTGTCCGCGTAATCCACGAGCCAGACCTGCGGCACGCCGAGCGCGAAGTAGGCGTCGCGCTTGAACTCGCGATCGTAGAAGCGCGACGAGCGGCTCAGCACCTCGACGGCCAGCCAGTGCTCGGTGATCTTCGCCCAGTCGACCATGGGACCGAAGCGCGACGGATACACGAGCACGTCGGGCTGGAGCTGGGTACCGGGCGGGACGCAGATCGCACCCGGTCCGACGACCTGAGCACGCCCCGCCAGGGCGTTCGCCAGGATCATCTGGAGACGGCTGGCGATGACTTGATGCACGGCCCTCGGCGCCGGCGTCACGAGCAGCAGACCGTCGAGCAGCTCGTAGCGGTTCCCGTCGTCCGGGAAATGCTCGAGGTCGTCCACCGTGTAACGCGGGACGCTGACCGCCATGCCCATATGATACCTCGCTGATGATCGCTCCGTCCACTCGGCACTCGCCGACGTTGGGCAGCACGTGTCCGGCATGCGTCACCATCTGCTCGCCGCCTGACGCAAAATCAGCGTGCGCTAGTCAATCTCCGGTCGGGATGATCCCCGCGTTCTCCACCATGAGAATTACCGCCCGCTCGGGCGCGCGCGTGCGGTGCACGACGCCCTTGGGCACGACATACCCCTCGCGCGGACCGAGATCGACCACGCGGCCCGGGGTCACTCCGTCGGCCGCCGGCTCGAAGTCGATCAGGAAGTGTCCCTCGAGCACGAGGAAGAACTCGTCGTCGTTGTCGTGCTTGTGCCAGTGATACTCCCCCTGCATCACCCCCAGGCGCACGACCGAATCGTTCACCTTGCAGAGGGTCTGGTTCCACCAGCGGTCGGTCACGGCGTCGATCACTGGATCGAGCGCGATCTTCGTCATCGCGGGGAAGCGGATGTCGAGATGCGTGGCGTAGGGAAACGATGAAGGGTCGGAGCTGGTCGGCATGGTCGTCATCGGGGTGCGGGTCCAGTCACGCTGCCGGTGCCGATGGGCGATGTCAACCCGGATCTGCCGCGGCGCCGCTTCCGATTCCCGCGCGCACAGGTGATGATGTGATGCGTTTCCGACCTTGTTCTTTCGCCTCGCTCCCCGACGTCATCCACGTGCCTCCCACGATCTCTCTCCGCGTGTGCCAGGCGTGATCCGGCTCGATCGGATCACCCTGCGCGAGATCCGCCTCGAGCTCCTCGAGCCGTTTCGAACCTCCGCCGGCACGGTGACCGAGCGACGCATCCTGCTCCTCACGCTCGCCGACGGCGACGGCACCGAGACGTGGAGCGAGTGTGTGGCCGAGGCACTGCCGACGTACAGCCCCGACACCGTCGACAGCTCGTGGCTCGCGCTCACCCAGTGGATACTGCCCGCAGTGCTCGGACAGTCGTTCGCGGCGCCGGATGCAGTGCAGCCGGCGCTCGAGCGGCGCATCCGTGGACATCGGATGGCCTGCGCGGCGGTCGAGATGGGCGCGTGGTCGCTCGACGCGACGCGGCGCGGCATCGCGCTCGCCGCATTGTTGAATGGCGCGCGCAGCGCGTCACCGCGGGCGTGCGTGGACGCCGGCATCGCGATCGGGATGCAGGAGAGCGTGGAGACGCTCGTCGAGAAGTGCGTGGCAGCGGCGCGCGAAGGATACCGGCGGATCAAGATCAAGGTCGGACCGGGACGAGACGTCGAGTGGGTGGTCGCGGTGCGCGGCGCGGTGGACCAGGCCACCGCCCTGTCCGTGGATGCGAACTGCAGCTACTCGCTCGACGATCCCGCGCACGTGCGGGCGCTGCTCGCGCTCGACCACCTCGGGCTCGCGCTGATCGAGCAACCGCTCGCGCACGACGACTTCGTGCGCCACGCCGAGCTGCAGCGCCGTCTCACCACGCCGCTGTGCCTGGACGAGAGCCTGTCCGGGGAATCGAGCGTGGAGACGATGCTCGCGCTCGGGAGCGCGCGCATCGCGAACGTGAAGCCGGGGCGCGTGGGCGGATTCCGCGCGGCGCTCACGATCCACGACCGCTGCACCAGCGCCGGCGTGCCGGTGCTGTGCGGGGGGATGCTCGAGTGCGGGATCGGCCGCGCGTACAACGTGGCGCTCGCGTCGCTCCCGAACTTCAGCGTGCCGGGCGATCTCTCGCCGAGTGCGCGCTACTGGGCGCGCGACGTGGTGACGCCACCCTGGACGATGGACCCCGAGGGGCGCCTGCGCGTCCCGCTCGCTCGCCCCGGACTCGGCGTCGACGTCGACATGGATCTCATCGAAGATCTGACGGTGCGCCGGGAGAGCTTTCAGGCGTCGTGATCAGCTCGCGCAGCGCCGAGCGGCGGAGCTTGCCCGACGCGGTGCGCGGCAGGGGCTCGAGAACAACGCGGATCTCGCGCGGCACCTTGTAGCCGGCGATGCGCTCGCGGCAGTACGACGTAAGCTCCGCGACGTCGATGCCGGCTGCCGGGTCGGCGACGCGCACGACGGCCACGACGCGCTGCCCCCACGTCTCGTCGGCGATGCCGATGACACAGGCCTCGACGATCGAGTGGTGCGACAGGAGCGCCGCTTCCACTTCCGCCGGGTAGACGTTCTCGCCGCCGGTGACGATGAGATCGTCGCGCCGATCGAGCACGTACAGGTAGCCGTCCGCGTCGATCCGGCCGACGTCGCCCGTGTGCAGCCACCCATCCACGATTACGGCGCGCGTCGCGTCGGGCTGATTGACGTAGCCCGCCATGACGACCGGCCCGCGCGCGAGGATTTCCCCCGCGCCGTCATCCGCCGCCGAGGCGATGCGCAGCTCGTTGGGATACAGGGCCTTGCCCGCCGAGCCAGGGCGGAGCAGCGCGTCCTCGGGCGCGAGTGTCGCCAGCTGCGAGCAGGTCTCGGTGAGGCCGTACGTCTGCACGACGGGAACGTCGAGTGCCGCACATCGGTCGAGCAGCGAGCGCGGCGCAGGGCCGCCACCGAGCAGCACGCAGCGCAAGCTCGGCGGGTAGGGGCGGTTTCCGCGCGCATCGAGCATGCGCTGCAGCATCACCGCGACGACGGACACGATCGTCACAGCGTCGTCGTCGATCGCGGCGTTCACGCGTTCGGCGTCGAACTCGTCATGCACCACGGCAGTGATGCCGTAGATGGCCGAGCGCAGGATGATGGACAATCCGCCGACGTGGAAGAGGGGCAGGCAGGCGAGCCAGCGGTCGTCGGCGTGCGTGCCGAGGTTGAGCGCCGAGCCGACGGCGCTCCACCAGAAGTTGCCGACGGTCAGCATGGCGCCCTTGGGGCGGCCCGTGGTGCCCGAGGTGTAGATCACGGCGAGCACGTCGTCGGCTTCGTGCGCCGTGCGCAGCGCACGCCGCGCATCATCGTGGTGCACGGCATCG
>DASSIC010000196.1:0-7605 GCA_035692325.1 Gemmatimonadaceae bacterium
AGAAGATGCTCTACGCCGACGCCCGCTACGCACTGCTGATCGTCCTCCAGGGACGCGACGCGTCGGGGAAGGACGGCACCATCCGCAAGGTGTTCACCGCGGTGAACCCGCAGGGGTGCGTGGTCGCATCGTTCAAGGCGCCGACGGAGGCGGAGCAGCGTCACGATTTCCTCTGGCGCATCCATCAGCAGGTGCCGCCACGCGGGATGATCGGGATCTTCAACCGCTCGCACTACGAGGACGTGCTGGTGCCGCGCGTCCATGATCTCGTGCCGAAGCACGTGTGGTCGGCGCGCTACGATCAGATCAACGACTTCGAGCAGATGCTGACGTCGAACGGCGTCGTGATCCTCAAGTTCATGCTGCACGTCTCGCGCGACGAGCAGAAGAAGCGGCTGCTCGAGCGCCTCGAGGATCCGGAGAAGAACTGGAAGTTTCGCGTCGACGATCTCGACGACCGCGCCCGCTGGGACGACTTCACCAAGGCCTATCGCGGTGCGCTGTCGCACACGAGCACCGAGTGGGCGCCCTGGTACGTCGTCCCCGCCGACGACAAGGACGTGCGCGACTACCTCGTCTCGCGCACGATCGCCGACCGCCTGAAGAAGCTGCGCCTCCGCTACCCGCCAGCCGATCCGAAGGTCGTGGGCATCAAGATCGATTGACCGCGAGGTTCTAGCGCAGGGCTGAACTTGGGCGCGACAGATTAGACTCCCTGCATGATCGAGTTGATCTGCATCGACGTCGACGGCACCCTCGTCGGCAGCTCCGGCGAAGTGGCCGACGCCACCTGGGAGGCCGCCGCTCGCGTGCGCGCGCGTGGCGTGCGGCTGGCCATCTGCTCGGGGCGCCCCGCCTTCGGCAAGGCGCGCCGCTTCGCCGACCGGCTCGACGCACACGGGTGGCACGTCTTCCAGAATGGCGCGAGCGTCGTCCACCTCCCCGGCGGCAACACGCGCTCGCGTGCGCTCGCACGCGAGTCCGTCGCGCACCTCGTCGCGCGGGCGCGCGCCACCCAGCGGCCACTCGAGCTCTACGGCGACACCCAGCATGCCGTCGAGCTGGATGTGTACCGCACGCGGCGCCACGCCGAGCTGCTCGGCATCCCCTTCGTGAAGCGCGACCTGCTCACCTTTCCCGCCCCCGTGGTGCGCGCGCAGTGGCTGCTCGCGCACGACGAAGTCGATGCCGTGATGGCCGAGCCGCACGACGGACTCGAGCTGTCGCACTCGCTCTCGCCCGTCATGCCCGACACCAGCTTCCTCAACGTCACGCCACTCGGCGTCGACAAGGGTGAGGCGGTGCGAACCGTGGCGGCGGAGTACGGCGTGCCCCTGGATCGCGTGATGATGGTGGGCGACGGCGCGAACGACGTCTCGGTGCTGCGGATCGTCGGCGTGCCGGTCGCGATGGGCAACGCCGAGCCGGTCGCGCGCGAGGCCGCCCGTCATCACGTCGGCGACGTGGACCGCGGCGGCCTCGTGGAAGCGTTGGAGCTGGCGCTCACGCTGTAGCGTGGCGCTGACGCGCTAGTTCTTGCGCGTCCCCTCCATGAACGGCTTGCCCTGGAACGACGCGAGGAACCCGGTCGCGCGGCCGCCCACGATCGTGAACTCCGTCGGAGTCGCCACCTCCACGTCGTACACCTTCCCGTTCTTGAGCCAGGCGGGCATGAACCGGTTCGGCGTGCCGGTCGGGATGAACTCCATCTCGACCGCGTCCTCGCCGGGGTTATCCATGATCGCGCGCAGCACGCCCTTGGCGTTGACGATCACCAGCTTCATCTCCGGCGAACGCCCCTGCGGTCCCATGAACGTCACGCCGTAGGTGCCGAGGTACGGCGCGACCTGCTCCGGCGTCATCACGATCCGGGGTGAGCTCGGCGCGACGCCGATCTCCAGCGGCACCGTCGTCGATCCCCAGCGCAGCCGCAGCTGCGTCCCCGTCGGGGTGACGCTCGGGAAATCGAAGGTCAGCACCTCGGTGTATTCGCCGGTCGTCGTGTGCGACACCGGCACCGCGAGCATCATGTCTGCCGGCTTGGGATGCTGGGTGTGAAAGAGCGCCGCGTTCTTGTGGAAGTACAGCGTCCACTCGGCCATCGGATCGCTCGACATCCAGACCGAATACTTCCCCGCCGGCAGCGCCTTCCCGCCGACGGTGACGTCGCGCGTCGCCTCGAAGGTCGTCGCCTGGTTGGCGCCCGGGGTCCAGATCTCGTCGCGCGTGACCACCTTGCCGAACAGCGAATCGCGCCCGCGCGCCTGCACACGACCGTAGTCCACCGTGATCACGGTACCATCCACCGTCTGCGAGACCGACCCCCGCTCACTGGCACGGATCTGTGCGGCGGCAGGAAGAGCGAACACCAGCGACGTGACGGCCAGCATCGAGAGCGTCTTCATGGGATCCTCTGGTCTTCGTTCACCGTCATCCCGCAGGAGCGACTAATCCCCGAACTCCGCATCGATCGCCCGGCGAATCCCGTCGAGCGACCATCCTTCCTTGTGGAGCTTGTACGCCAGCTTTGCCTGCCCCTGGCAAATCACGCAGTGCTGCGCCATCCCGGCCGGCTCGTAGCAGCTGAGCAGCGAGTAGAACCCCTCCAGCTCCGCGCATCCGCAATTGCACCGGATGCCGTCCACCACCTGCGGGATCTCCCGCACCATCGCGAACACCGGCGCGGCCGTCTTGTCCATCAGCTTCGCGTCGGGCACCACCCGCTCCGCCGTGATCCCCGGCCGTGGCGTCGGATGCTTCGGATTCCCCCATCGTCCTGGGCGCGGCGAAGGAACCGCTTCCGCACGCAGCGCTCTCACCGGTCGCGCCAACAGCACGAGGGGGATGAACGCGAGTAATCGCCTGCGAGTCAGCCGCATGAACATTCTCCTGGTTCGTTCGACAGGGGAAGCAACAGAATACACGAAACGAGCGAAAAGAACGGAACGGACTGATGATCAAGAGAAGAGCAGCGACTCTATCTTGATCCGCCCTTTCCGTTGGTTTCGCCGTTTCCGTGCATTCTGTCTGATCCGGGGTTTCATGGCACCATCGCGGTCTGGTCCCGGAAGAGCCAGCGACGAATCCACTCGTTCTCCCGCTTCATCTTGTCGAGCTGATGCCGCGGCTCCTGAAGCCCGTGCGGCTCGCGCGGATAGAACACGAGCTGCACCGGCACCCCGTTCTTCTTGAGTCCCGCATAGAGCTCCTGCGCCTGCCCGATCGGCACGCGCTGATCGGCCTGGCCGTGCAGGATGAGCGTCGGCGTGCGCGCATTCTTGATGTAGGTCATCGCCGAGCGCTTGCGATACTCCGTCGTGTCGTTCCAGGGCTCGGCGCCGAAGTAGCCGTCGAGGGTACGCGGGATGTCGTTCGTTGCGTACATGGAATACATGTCGGTGAGCCCCGCGCCCACGACGACCGCCTTGAACCGGTTCGTCTGCGTGAGCGTCCAGGCCGTCATGTAGCCGCCGTAGCTCCACCCCGTCTGCGCCAGCTTCGCCGAGTCGGCGACGCCGCGCGCAATCAGCGCATCGATTCCCGTCTGGATGTCCCGATAGTCGCCGACGCCCCAATCCTTGATGTTCGCGCGCAGGAACGGCTCGCCGTACGCCGACGATCCGCGCGGGTTGGGGTAGAACACGGCGATTCCCTGGCCGGCCATCACCTGTCCCGGATTTCCCCACCCCGCCGCGAACGTCTGCGTCCAGGCGCCCGCCGGTCCGCCATGGATGCTCGCCACGAGCGGATAGCGACGCCCGCTCACGTAGCTCACCGGATAGATCAACACGCCATCGATCGGCATCCCGTCGCTGCTCTTCCACGACACGACCTCCGCCTTGCCGAGCGCGAGGTCGCGCACCTGTGGGTTGTGATCGGAGAGCTGGCGCGGCGCGAGCATCCCCGCGCCGATCGTCGCGACCTGCACATCGGCCGGATGCGACGGATCGGCAAGGGTGAATGCCACGCTCCTTCCATCGCGCGAGAAGGTGCCCCCGGCGATCACTCCCTGAATGTCGGTGAGCGCGCGCGGAGTGCCACCGGACGCCGGGACGGCGAACAGCTGCGTCGTCGTCTTCACACTCGCGCCGAAATACAGCGTGCGTCCATCCGGCGACCACGCCGGCGCGCTCGGCTGATACGTGAACGTCGGCGCGACCATGCGCGGAGTTCCACCGCTTGCCGGGATGATCGCGAGCTGCGATTGGCGCACGTCGGTGCCCGGACTCGTGACGTACGCGATCTGCGTCCCGTCGGGCGACCAGCGCGGCGACTGGTCGGAGCCCCCGTTCACCACGAGCTTGCGCGCGGCACCCCCGGCGGAGGGAGTGATCCAGATGTCGCTCAGCGCATTGTCGTCGGCGCGCGGCGTCGGGTTCGTGACGTACGCGATCGACGCGCCGTCGGGCGACCACTGCGGATCGCTCACCGCGACGTCGCCGGTGGCGAGGAGCCGCGCCTTCCGCGTCGCGACGTCCATCACCCACAGGCGGCTGAACTTGTAGTTCGTGTCCACCACGATCGCGTCGTCCTTTTCCTTCACCCGCTTCTCCTCCTCCGGCGTCGGCTCCTGATCGGCGACGAAGGCGATCGACTTCCCATCGCGCGACCAGGCGATCGCCCGCACGCCCCCCTTGTTCTCCGTCAGCCGCTCCGGCTCGCCGCCGAACGGCGACATGAGAAAGAGCTGCGGCTTGTCTTCGCGCGCCGAGATGAAGGCGAGCCGCTTGCCGTCGGGAGACCAGCGGGGCGACGTGTCGCTCTTCTTGTGCGTCGTCAGCCGGCTGGGAAACTCGCCGAGCGTGGACGCGAGCCAGATGTCGGCATCGGTCGCGTTCTGCTCCAGGTCGTTCTTCGTGACCGTGTAGGCGACCCACTTTCCGTCGGGCGAGATCTGCGCGTCGTTCACGCTGCGGAGCGCGATGACGTCGTCGAACGTCATGGGACGCTTGGGACCCGCGTGCGACGACGTCTCCTGTGCCGCCACCGGCATGGAGCCGAACGCGAGCGCGAGGGTCAGGGTGCGCAGGGCGCGACGCTTCATATGATGCTTTTGTGGGGGAAGGGAATCCCTAACTTCCCCCTCTTTGCGGGAGAGGGCAAGCGCCACTCGCGGGCAGTCCCCCGGCGGGTTCATCTTTTGCCTCGTCGACCCTGCCCCTTCCGGAGGACTCATGTCGCGTCGCCTGCTCCGTGCTTCCGCACTCCTCTGCTGCCTCGTCGCCGCCGCCTGCGGCGATGGCAGCGGCCTTCTCGCCGTGGCCGGCTCGTCCGACGCCGTCACGGTGCGATTCGTCAACGCCACTGCCTCCGCGCTCGATCTGGCGGTCGACGGCACCGTCTCCACCACGAACGCGAACATCACGCCGGGGGGCGGCGTCGCCTGCTTCACCATCGACGACCCCACCGTTCCCGGACTCTCCGTGCGTCAGGCCGGCACCACGACCGACCTCGGCGGCTTCACGCCGCTCTTCTCCAGGGGCGGACGCTATACCGTCGTCGCCTTCCCCGGCGCCAGCGGCACGGTGCAGTTCATCAACGTTCCCAACGCCGCGTTCATCGTCTCCGGCCGGAGCGCGCTGCGCGTCCTCAACGGATCGTCGGGGCTCGGCACGGTCGACGTCCACGCCACCACCCCCGCCGCCACGCTCGGCACGCCAAACGTCACCGGTGTCGGCTTCGGCAACGCCTCGGGCACCTTCGACATCCCCGCCGGAGCGGTCCAGGTGCGACTCACGAACGCCGGCACCACGAATGTCGTATTCGACGCAGGCACGCAGAGCTTCGAGGCCGGGAAGAGCTACACGCTCGTGATCTCGAGCGCGACGGCGGCGATCCTCGTCCCTGATTGCTAGAGATCGCGCGATCGCTGCAGAGCCGCAACTTCCGGCTCTTCTTCGGCGGGCAGAGCGTCTCGCTCATCGGCACCTGGATCACCCGCATCGCCACGAGCTGGCTCGTCTATCGGCTCACCGGTTCGGCACTGCTGCTCGGCGTCGTCGGCTTCTGCGGCCAGATCCCCACCCTGCTGCTCGCCCCCTTTGCGGGCGTGCTCGTCGATCGATGGGACCGTCACCGCATCCTCGTGGTGACGCAGGTGCTGTCGATGCTCCAGTCGCTCGCGCTCGCGGTGATGGTCTTCACCGGCACCATCACCGTCGGCTGGATCCTTGTCCTCCAGGTCGTGCAGGGGATCATCAACGCCTTCGACACGCCGGCGCGCCAGGCGTTCGTCGTGCAGATGGTCGAGGACCGCGCCGACCTCCCCAACGCGATCGCCCTCAACTCCACCATGGTGAACGCGAGCCGCATCCTCGGCCCCAGCATCGGCGGCATCGTCATCGCCGCGGTTGGCGAAGGCTGGTGCTTCCTCGCCGACGCCATCTCCTATCTCGCGGTGATCGCGTCGCTGTTCGCCATGCGCGTGACGCCGCGCCCCCTGCCGCCGCGCGACACCCGCATGCGCGAAGAGATGCGCGTCGGCTTCGAGTACGTCTCGCGCTTTCTGCCCGTGCGCTCGGCACTGCTGCTCCTCTCGCTCGTGAGCATCCTCGGCATGCCGTACACGGTGCTCATGCCGATGATCTCGAGCACCATCCTGCACGGCGGCGCGCACACCCTCGGCTTCCTCATGACGGCGTCGGGGGTCGGCGCGCTCGGCGGGGCACTCTACCTGGCGTCGCGCAGCTCGGTGCTGGGACTCGGCCGCATCATGGTCCTCTCCACGGCGACCTTCGGTGTCGGTCTCATCGTCTTCTCGCTGTCGCGCACCCTGTGGTTCGCCCTGCTCGCGCTCCCCTTCGTCGGCGCGGGGATGATGATCACCATGGCGTCGACCAACACCATCATCCAGACGGTGGTGAGCGAGGAGCTGCGCGGCCGAGTGATGGCCTTCTATACGATGGCCTTCCTCGGCACCGCGCCCATCGGCAGCCTGCTCGCCGGCGTCGCCGCCGATCGCATCGGTCCCACCGCGACGATTCGCGTCGGGGGCGTGGCCTGCATTGCCGCCGCACTCTGGTTCGCCTCGCGCCTCCCCGCGCTGCGCCTCCTCGTCCGTCCGATCTACGTGGAGCGCGGGATCATCGCGTCGGCCGAGCTCGAAGCGAACACCAAGGCTTTATAGAGTCAGGTCAAAGATTTTTGATCGCTTTTTGTCCTTTGCTTCTACGGTACGACCGATCCGGACAAGCCAAGCCGCGCCTCGATCCCCGCGTACACGGCGATCGCGTCCCACAAGTTCTGCAGCCTGATGTTCTCGTTCGCCGCGTGCTGGCTGTTGTCGTGGTTGGCGATCGGCACCACCACGAGCGGCGCGTGCAACACGTCCGCGAACAGGTAGGTCGGCAGGCTGCCGCCGAGGATCGGCACCTCGATCACCGGTGCGCCGAGTGCGTCGGTCACTGCCTGCACGACGCCGCGCGCCAGCGGCGTGTCGGCACGCGTGCGCTGCCCCGGGGAGCCCTCCGCTCCCCACTCGAAGCGGAGCAGCTTCCCGTGATTCGCGCGTGTCGCGCTGTCGGGCGCCGCGTGCAGCACGGTGTAGCCCTGCTTCGCCGCGTATGCCTCCACCAGTGTGCGAATCCGCGCCGGCCGCTCGTCGGG
>DASSIC010000197.1:0-3204 GCA_035692325.1 Gemmatimonadaceae bacterium
TGCGATCGCGCAGATCACCAAGACCGGCCACGTGTGGGTGCTCGACCGCGAGACGGGAGCCCCGCTCTTTCCCGTCGCGGATCGCGCGATGCCCGCTGCCGTGCTGCCGGGGGACCGCGCGGCGGCGACGCAGCACTTTCCCGTGCTTCCGCCAGCCTTCACGCGCCAGCAGCTCACCCGCGCCGATCTCACGACACGCACCCGCGCCGCGCACGCCGCGGCGCTGAAGCTGTTCGAGCAGTACGGGACGAAGGATCCGTTCGATCCACCGAACGAGAAGGGCACGATCATCTTCCCCGGCGTCGACGGCGGCGGCGAATGGGGCGGGCCCGCCTTCGACCCGGAGTCGGGGCTGCTCTACGTGAACGCGAACGAGATGGCGTGGCTGCTCAAGCTGGTGCCGAGGAGCGACAAGTCGCTCTACGCCGCCAACTGCGCGAGCTGTCACGGCGACACCCGCGCCGGCACCGCGATGGCGCCGTCGCTGGTTGGCATCGCCCAGCGCCGTACACCACAACAAGTCGCACAGGTCATTCGTGAGGGCACGGGACGCATGCCCGCCTTCGGCAGCGCGCTCGAGGGGAAGGCGGTGACGGACCTCGTGAACTTTCTGCTCACCGGCACGGATGCGTCGGCCGCCGTCGGCCCCGATCCGTTCGGCGTGCCGTACCGCAACGCATACTTCGACATCTTCGTCGATCACCAAGGCTACCCCGCGATCAAGCCGCCCTGGGGGACGCTCAACGCGATCGACCTCAACACCGGCACGATCCGCTGGAAGATTCCCCTCGGCGAGTACCCGAAGCTCGCCGCGAAGGGAGTGCGCAATACCGGCACCGACAACTACGGCGGCGCCATCGTGACGGAGAACGGGCTGCTGTTCATCGCCGCCACCACGTACGACAACCGTATCCGCGCCTTCGATAAGCGCACCGGCCGATTGCTGTGGAGCGCCTCCCTCCCCGCAGCCGGCAACGCCACGCCGTCCACCTACATGGTAGACGGCGTGCAGTATCTCGTCATCGCCTGCGGCGGCGGGAAGAATGGCGCGAAGAGCGGCGGAACCTACGTGGCCTTTGCATTGGCGGACGCGGGCACTACGCCGCGTTCGTCAGCACCACGCCGGCAAAGGTGATCACGAGCCACAACACGAGACTCGTCATCGCCGCCCCGCGCAGCCGTCCCCATCGATCGCCATCTCTCGGTGGCGATGCTCGGAGCGCCTGCTCGGTGTGATTCATCATCGCGCCGTTCGCGAGCAGCATGGCGATCAGGCCGAGCTTCGTCCAGAACGCCCATGAGCCGAGGAAGGTGTCCAGGTCGGCGGCGAGCATGGCAAGGCCGCTAAGGAAGGCGAGCGCCAGCGCACCGATCACCCACGCGTGCACGGAGCCGAGCTCCAGAAGGTGGCGACGGCGTGCATCGCGATCGTGGGCGCGCACCCGCAGCGTGGAGCGGTCGAGCGAGATGGCCAGCCCGCCGCCCACCACGATGGAGCCGATGTGCACGAAGCCGACGACGGTGGGTGCGAGCTTCGAGTGACTGTAGAAGCTCGCCCACGGTGCGACAGCCTGCGCGAGGAATTCCGGAGTCGCGATCATGGGATGGGCCGGTGAAGGTCAGGTGATGTACAGCGTGGTGTCGCCGGGCGTATAGGTCACCGTCCGCGCGACGAGGTTGCTCGTGACCTGCGGCGAGCTGGGGAGCAGCTTCCCCGCCGCATCGAACAGCGCGTCGTGGTTCGGGCAGTGGAATGCCGAGCCGGTCGACCTCCAGTTCTCGATGCGAACCGTCGTGCCCTGGTGCGGGCAGCGCATCGAGAAGGCGATGAAGCTGTTCGCTCCCGTGCGCTCCACCGCCGTCGGCGTACCCTGCACATTGCCAACGCTGCCCGCGATGCCGCCAACGTTGGCGAGCGCGGGCCAGTTGGCGATCACCACCGCCAGCCCGGCCGGACTCACCGTCAGCGTGACGACGACGCTTTTCGGCGCCGCACCGGTGGCGGTGATCTGGACGGTCGCGGTGTAGGTGCCAGTCGCGAGCGCGGCCGTCACCGCGCGCAGGGTAAGTGCGGCGGGGGCCGTCGTCGTGTTGAACGACGACGTGGAGAGCCATCCGGTCGCGCCCGCGCCGTAGGTCACGGTGAAGGCGAGCCCACCGAGCGTTCCACCGCCGCCATTGGTAACGTTCACGACCTGCCCGCCCGGATTGGTCCCCAGCGGTGCGCTGAATGTCACCGTGGACGGCGTCGTGACGATCGACGCCGCGGCGCCGACCGTGAGCGTCACCGTGACGGTCTGCGGCGAGTTCGCCACACCGGCCGACGTGACTGGCACGGTTGCGGTGTAGGTCCCCGCAGCCAGCGCCAGCGGTGATGCGGTGAGGGTGAGCGTCGCGGGCGCAGCACTTCCTGACAGCGTCGCGGTGAGCCAGCCCGAGCCACCGGTGCCATATGCGATCGCTCCCAGCGCGAGCGCACCGAGTGATCCACCGCCGGCGTTCTGCACGGTGATCGTCTGCGGCGGAGCGCTGGCGCCTCCCTGCGCCGCGCTGAACGCGGCGCTCGTGGCCGACAGGGCGAGCGTCGGCGCCGCGGTGGACGAGGTGACGGTGAGCGTCACGGCCACCTGCTGCGGCGAGTTGCTCGCTCCTGCCGCGAGGACGGGGACCGTCGCGGAGTAGCTGCCCGCGGGGAGCGCACCGAGCGACGCCGTGAGGGTGAGCGACGTTGGCGCATTCGTCGCACCCAGTGACGCCGTGAGCCAGCCCGCCGCTCCCGCGCCGTACGCGATCGCGCCGACGCTGAGCCCCGTGAGCGAACCTCCTCCGCCATTGGTGATGGCCACCGACTGTGCGGGAGGATTGGCCGCGCCGCTCATCCCCGAGAAGGCGACGTTCTTCGTCGCGAGGGCGATGGACGACGGCGTGACGGCCGAGACCAGCAGCGACACGCTGACCGCGAGTGGCGCGTTGGCCGCCGTGGGCGAGGTGATCTGCACGGTGGCGGCGTACGCGCCCGCCGCGAGCGTGTTCGTCCTGGGCGTGAGGGTGAGCGTCGCCGGTGCCGTGGTCGTGTCGAGCGTAGCGGTGAGCCAGCCGGTGGGCTGACCACTTCCATATGACACGACCGTGCCCAGTCCCGTGAGCGTGCCGCCGCCGGTATTGGTGACGCTCACCGTTTGCGCCACGGGACTCGCCTGTCCC
>DASSIC010000198.1:0-2354 GCA_035692325.1 Gemmatimonadaceae bacterium
CCGCCGCTCGACATGTGCGACTCGGTGCGGTAGGCCTCCCACATCGCGGCATACATGACGTCCGGGTTCGTGCGGTCGATCGAGATGTCGATCGCGGCCGTCTTGTCGTCGCGGTAGAGCACCTTCCGCCACGTCTTTCCACCGTCCGTGCTCTTGAACACCCCGCGCTCCGTGCTCGGCGCGCTGTACTTGCCGAACGCGGCGACGAAGACGATGTCGGGGTTGGTGGGATGGATGCGGATCTTCGAGATCCCCTGCGACTCGCGGAAGCCGACGTGTGTCCACGTCTTGCCCGCGTCGCCGCTGCGGTACACGCCGTCGCCGGGCATGATGTTGCCGCGGATGCAGGTCTCGCCGGTGCCGATGAAGACGACGTCCGGATTGCTCTCGCTCACGGCGACCGCGCCGACCGACGCGCTGCCGATCTTGCCGTCGGTCACCGGCGCCCAGGTGTCGCCGGCGTCGGTCGTCTTCCAGAGGCCGCCGCCCGTGGCGCCGAAGTAGGCCTCCTTCGGACGGCCACGCACGCCGCTCACGGCGATGGAACGGCCGCCGCGGTCAGGCCCGATGTTGCGCCAGCGATAGGAGCGCAGGAGGGCAGAGTCGAGTGCGGTGCGCGGGACCGCTGGCGGCGTGGAGACAGGCACGGCGGCGACGAGCGCACCGAGGCCGGCAATGACGGCGAGGACGCCGAGGGCGCGGGAAGTGAACATGGGTGCGGTAGCGGGACGCGGTGAGCGGGAGCCCGCAACCTTGTGCACGAGCGCCAGAATGGCAACCTGCACCGAACCGGCCACCACATCGAGCGACGATTCGATCAGGAACTCGCGTCGCCATCCTGCCGCGGACCACGACGGCGGCTCTCGCGAATCAGCTTGCGCACCGTGATGTCGAAGATGACATCCAGCACCTCGAAGATGATTCGGAAGATCATGGTGCCGGCGACTCTGGCGTGATCGAGTGCGTCACGCGCCGAGCGTCATGAGGAACCACAGCGCCGAGACGACGAAGCCGGCCGCTGTCCATTCGACTCGGCTGGAGCCGTGCGTGCGAATCGCCGCCTGCCGCGCGAGGAGGAGAATGGCCAGGTGGAAGAGGAGCATTCCCAGCCCGATCATGGTGTACGTCCCCCCGCCCGGGCGGGGGCCGGCTACGAGATCCATGTTCTGGAAGAAATAGAACAGGAAGCTCCACGCCAGCAGGCCGCCGAACGCCAGCCCCTTGGCGAGTCCGTACCCGAACTCGTCCGCTCCCCACCATGACAGCAGCGCCGCGACGGCGTACGGCACCGGCAGCATGAGCGCGAGCTTCAGGCCGGACGAGATGCCCGCGTCCCCGTCGCCGATGAGGTAGCCGATGGTTCCCACCAGCACCGCATTCACCGCCAGAAGGCACACGAGCAGGATCGGACGGAATGGCGTCGCCCCACCCAGCGCGTCGGCGGGCGGCATCCAGGACGGGCGGTAGGAAGAGCTCATCGGGTGCGTGGCTTGAGGAGTATCCCTCTCCTCAAGCAGACGCAGTGATCGGGGTGCCCGTCACGGCCGTCTACCAGGAGAACCGCAACGACAAGAACGTTGATGCGTGTCTGCTCTTCCGTGCTAGTAGACGTAGGGAATCACGCGCTTCCGCGTGCGCATGAACCGCTCGTACGGCTCGCCGATGGCGGCAAGGAGCGCGCGCTCCTCCACGATCATGCGATACGTGTACACGGCGAACGAGGCGACGACGAGAATGAGGATCGACGCCCAGCTTCCCAGCGCGATCCCCATGCCCGTGTTCATGATGATGGCCGCCGTGTACGACGGATGGCGCACGAAGGCATATGCGCCGCGCGTGACGACCTGCTGGTCGGCGCTCGCCCGGACGTCGCCCGTGAACGAGCTGCCGAGCATGCGGAAGCAGTGGCGGCGCAACAGCGCGCCGGCGACGAGCATCGCCACGCCGACCAGGAACGAGCCAACGCGATGTGCGGTGATCTGCAGCGCGGGCACCCAGGCCACCCAGAAGGCGGCGAGCATCGCGACCTGAAGGCCGAACAGGATCACCTGCAGCGACTTCGCGTCCTTCGCGCCCGCGGCGCGCCGCGCCCGACGCACGATGCCGAACTCCGGCCAGAAAGCCCAGATCGACACGCTCCAATACAGCAGCGCGTACGGCCAGGCGAACGGCAACGGCGTCGTCGTGATCATTCGGCTGTCTCCGGCACTGCGCTCACGTGCCCGCCGACGACGCGCCAGGCGCCGTCGCTCTCCCTGGCCCAGACGCGCGTGTAGCGATAGGTGCCGCGCACGAGCGTGCCGTTCACCTCGACCGCGAGCCGAGTGCGGAGCGCTACCACGGCGACGTCGGAT
>DASSIC010000199.1:0-3295 GCA_035692325.1 Gemmatimonadaceae bacterium
CCAGGAAGAGCGCGATCATCTTGCCGAGCAGCGTGTCTCCGCCGAACCGCTTGAGACGGTCGAGCGCGGCGGCATCGAACACCGGTTCGTCGGCGTCGACGACGGGTTGTGCGTCCGTCATCTCACTCCGGCGCGCCGCGACGATGCATGTGTCAGCTCCTGCATGGGGATAAGGTAATGGGGAACCGCCGCTCGCCGGAACGCGATGGGCCCGATAGTCTTCGGAATGGACGAGAATCCTCCTCCCCGCGAAGATCCCGCCCAGACGAAGCGGGACATCCGGGCCGCCATCATATTCGGCGTGGTCGCTGCGACCGTCGAGATGGGTGTGCTGCTGTATTTCTTCTTTCGGTAGCCGACGTCAGGGCGTCGGCGCCGCCGGCGTGGATGCATCCTCGGAGTCGTCCATGAGGATGCCCGTCTTGGCCGGATGCTGGCACTTGAATGCGGGTCCGCCGCGCGCCGCGACCGAGTCGCGCGCCGTGCGGCAGGCGGCAAGTCCTTCATCCATCGCCGCCTGGAGCTCCTGACGCAGCATCGCGGTCTGCGGCGCCGATGCGTGTTCAGTGAGGAAGATCCGGTATTCCTCGTACGCGGTGCGCAGCTCCATCCCCGCACCCTTCAGCATCATCGTTCGTGAAAGCTCTCGCGCCTTCGTCACGTGCATGAGCACTTCGCGCGCATCCAGTTCCGCGGTCTGGGTGCCCGGCGCTCCTCCGATCGTGCTCGAGTCGCCGAGCGCGCCCAGATGCGCCGCCGCGTAGCGGGAGCCGAGTGGCGAAAGCGAGTCCGCTCCCGCGGAGTGCACCGCCGCACCGCTGTCTGACGCAGCCGGTGTCGCGCTGTCACGCGCCGCGACCAGTGCGGCGGACACCGTGCCGGCCTGCGTCACCGAATCCGTCGCCGCGTGCACCGCCATCGGCTGGCTCGCGGCGGCCGTCGGCAGCGAGACATCGTACACCTTGAGGAACTCACGCACCACCTGTGGTGGGCGCGCGAGCACCGCGCCCGCACCGACGATCAGCACGGTCGCCGCGACCAGCGGTGCGCGCCACGAGCGCTTGCGCGCCGCTGTCGCACGGGGAGCGATCGGCCGTGTCGGCACCGCCTCCACATGGAGCGGCGTCATCATCTGGGTCGGCGCGCCACTCGCGGACGGTGCACCCACCGCGGCGCGCACCACCGCGGCGAGCTCGCCCACCGTGCGGAACCGGTCGGCCGGCTCCGGCGCCAGCGCGCGATCCAGCGCGACCTGCAGCCGCGCCGGCCACGCGACGTTCGGTCGCACGTCGGCAAGGGTCCGCGGACGCGCCGTGAGACGCAGGACGAGTGACTGCTTCGACGTGAGCGCCGGATGCGGCAGCGCGCCGGTGAGCATGTTGAAGAGCACGAGCCCGAGCGAGTACAGATCCGTGCGTCCGTCGAGCTGCTCGCCGGCGATCTGTTCGGGGCTCATGTATTCCGGCGTGCCGACCGCGACGCCCAGCGAGGTGACGTTCTGCTCGGCGTCGGCCTGCGTCGTCTTCGCGATGCCGAAGTCGACGATCTTCACCCACTCGCGCCCGTCGTGGCTGCGCGTGACGAGAATGTTGTCCGGCTTCAGATCACGATGGACGATGCCGAGATGGTGCGCCGCGGTCAGCCCGTCGGCGATCTGCCCCGTGATCTCGGCGGCGCGCATCGGGGAGAAGGGCCCCTCGCGGCGCAGCACCGCCGAAAGCGTCTCTCCTTCCACGTACTCCATCGCGAGATAGAGCGTGCCGTCTTCCGTCTCACCGAAATCGTAGATGGCGGCGACGTTGGGCTGATTGATGCGGCTCGCGTTGGCCGCCTCGCGGTTGAAGCGCCCGATCGCGTCGGCGGTCGGCGCCAGCGCCGGACTCATGACCTTCACGGCGCTGAGCCGGCCCATGCGCACGTGTTCCGCCAGATACACGCGGCCCATCCCCCCCTCTCCGATCGTCCGCAGCACCTTGTACCGGTCGGCGAGGAGACGCCCGATCAGCGGGTCGCCCGAAGGCGCGGCTGGCCCGAGAGGCGCCCCGTCCACGGGACACGTCGCAAGCTCGTCGGCATGTTCGGCGTGACACTTCGGGCAGACGTTGGGCACGGCGCTGCGCGGGGCGAAGGGGTCGAAAGGGTGTCCATATGATGACAATCGGCCCTACCCTCCCGTCACGACGTTCGAGCTCCGAGATTGAGAAATCGTCCGCGCGGCGCGGGACCTGCGAGCGTCGAATTCGGGTTGACGCCGCGCGTTGTTGCGGGGTCGAAGGGTGACCGGGAGGTCGATCATGCCACTTGCCGCGTTCGCCATTGCGCTGCAGCTCCAAACCGCCTCATTGAGCGGTTCCGTTGCCCCTCGCCCCCAGGCGACGCCCGTCGATTCGGTCGCCGACGCCCGCCGCGCACGAGACGCCCAGGCCTGGTTCGAACGCACCCGGCGCTCGAACCTGCCGTGGGAAGGCAGCGCCGGCGACCGATGCGAGGTGCGGCTCGGACGCTACTGCTGGTGGTACGACGAATCGGCACCCCCGCTCCCGCCCGAGAAGGAGACCATCACCTCGCGGCGCATGGAGCTGCTGCAACAGCTCGACGCGCTCGCCGCGCTGCATCCGGGCGACGACTGGCTCGCCGGCATGCGCGTCCACTATCGCGTGGACGCCCGGCTGCCGGAGGGGGCAGACACCGCCGCGCGCGCCTGCCGCGCCACGCACTGGTGGTGCGACGCGCTGCTCGGCTACGCGGCGCACGTGCGGGGTGACGCGCGTCTCGCCGACTCCGCCTTCACCGCGTCGCTCGCCGCGATGGACGACTCGACGCGCTGCCGGTGGACCGACATCCATACCCTTCTGCCGAACGACTCGCGCGAGCGCTACGAGGAGCTGTCGTGCAGCGAGCGCGCGCCACTCGAGCGGCGCTATTGGCTGCTGGGACGTCCGCGACTCGCCGCGCCAGCCAACGAGTGGCGCAACGAGTTCTTCACTCGGCGCGTGCAGGCGTGGCTGGCCGAGCGGTCGCGCACCCCACACAACCTGAGCTGGGGCCGCGACGCGGAAGAGCTGCTGCTGCGTTACGGCTGGCCTGTGATGTGGGGGCGCGTTCAGCCCGGCGTCGTGACCGCCGCCGCGATGGAGCCGAGCGTGATCGGCCACGACCCGTCGCCGAGTTTCTCGTTCGGACCGCGTGAGGAGCTGCTCGACACACTCGTGGAAGCTGGCGACGACGGCTGGGATCTGCGCTCGCGCTTTGGCGAATCGAGGTTCGCGCCGATGCACGTGCGCCGAGTCGCGCC
>DASSIC010000200.1:0-2093 GCA_035692325.1 Gemmatimonadaceae bacterium
GCTACGACCAGCTCATGTCGCTGGGGTGGAAGTTCATGCTGCCGCTGGCGCTGGCGTACATCGTCGGGATCGCGAGCCTCATCGTCGTGCTCCAGTATCTCGGATACGCGCAGGGCTCGTGGCCGTTCCACCTCGGCCTCGCGATGTTCAACATCGTCGCGGTGATCGTGCTCTTCATGATTCTCGACCGGGGCCGGATCATCAGCCCCGCCTACTCGCGCCTCAATCAGCGCGACATCGCCAAGCTGCGCGCCGTGGCCGGCGCGCGGCATGCGGCCCCTCTCCTTCCCGAGTCCGGAGACTGATGTCCATCGGCGTGAAGGTCGTCGAGCGACCGATCCAGCAGACGAGCTACATCCGCGCCACCCTCACCGGGATGGGGCATACGCTCAAGCACATGCTCAATCCGGAGAAGGTGACGACGCAGTATCCGGAGCAGAAGGAGTCGATCAGCAAGCGCTGGCGCGGCACGCACCGCATGCTGACGACGGAGGACGGCAAGGCCAAGTGCGTGGCGTGCGGCCTCTGCCCCACCGTCTGCCCGGCCAACTGCATCAAGCTCGTGCCGGGTGAGGACGAGAAGGGCAACCGGTATCCCCTCGTGTTCGAGATCGACGAGTTCCGCTGCATCTTCTGCGGCTATTGCCAGGAAGTCTGCCCGGAAGAGGCGATCCACGTTGGCCGCCACTACGAGAACGCCGAGTACAGCCGCGAGGGCTTCGTGTACGATCTCGAGCGGCTGATGGCGCAGACCCATCCGGTCAGCGAGCTGTGGGACCCCATGGATCCGCGGGGGGAGTGATGACCTACAACGAGCTCCCGCTCTTCTACGTCTTCCACTTCTATATCTTCGGGATCGTGGCGATCGCGTCGGCCATCGCCTTCGTGACCCGCAAGAGCCCGGTGGCGGCCGCGCTCTGGCTCGTGAACACGATGTTCTGCCTGGCGGCGATGTACGTGCTGCTCGACGCGCAGTTCATCGGCGCCATGCAGGTGCTGGTGTACGCCGGCGCGATCATGGTGGTGTTCCTGTTCGTGATCATGCTGCTCAACCTGGGGCATCCCTCCGAGCTCGCCGACGCGCGCGGCCTCGGCTGGAAGCTCGCGGCGGGCGCGATCGGCCTCGCGCTGCTCGCGCAGGTGTTCGCGGTCACTCGGGCGCGCGTGCCCGAGGCGCTCGGGCTGCCGGAGAACGCACTGGCGGCGCAGTTCGCCCGCGGGGGCGCCATCGCGCCGCTCGCCGGCCCTCTCTTCAACGAATACCTCCTGGCCTTCGAGGTGACGAGCGTGCTCCTGCTCGCGGCCGTCGTCGGCGCGGTGGTGCTCGGCAAGCGCAAGGAGCGTATCCGTGCTGACTGAGTCGCTCTTTTTCAGCGCCGTGCTGTTCTCGATCGGCGTGATCGGCGTGCTCACCCGCCGCAACGCGATCATCATCTTCATGTGCGTCGAGCTGATGCTCAACGCCGTGAACCTCACGTTCGTCGCCTTCGCGCAGGTCTACGGTGTGGCCGGCCAGGTGTTCGTCTTCTTCGTGATGACCGTGGCCGCCGCGGAAGCGGCGGTCGGGTTGGCGATCATCATCGCGCTCTTCCGCCACCGCCAGACGGTCAACCTGTCGAACATCAATCTCCTCAAGGGCTGATGCTCCTCCACCAGGCAGCAGACGCGGTGCAGGCGGGGGCGGGGATCCATCCGCTCAGCGGGACGGTGGCCGAGTATCTCTGGCTGCTCCCACTCCTGCCGCTGCTCGGGTTCGTCCTCAACGGCCTGCTCTCGCTCGCGAGCGCCTATCACCGCGGGCCGAACGATCCGGGCGCCGACCATGACGCGCACGCGGCGGTCGCCACGCACGATTCCCCGGACGCGCATGGCGCGCATGGCGACGACCACCATCCGGTCGTGCGGCACCGCTTCGCCACGCTCACGAGCCTGATCGGCCCCGGCGTGCTCCTCCTGTCGTTCCTGCTCGCGGCGGCGATCTTCGCCGCCATGCGCGGCGCGGGCGGGGGCGAGATGCACGCGCCGTTCATCCAGACCTACTTCAGCTGGATGCCGGTGGGCGATCTCCAGATCAACGCCGCCTTCCAGCTCGA